>JBLIKS010000180.1:0-6082 GCA_047635555.1 Candidatus Azotimanducaceae bacterium | reverse complement strand
GCTTCATCCTGCTCGCCGATCTCGGCCGCCATTGCGCCCAGGCCAACGAGTGCCCGCAGGAACCCGTGGTTGGTCGGCGCAGCCCAGCGCACGTAGCCACTCCCCCGCCAGCCGTTGGCCCGCAGAGTGTCGAGCCCGCGGTGGTAACCGACGCGATAGGCGGCATAACGCTCGATGGTGTCACGACCCATGTCGCCCAGTTCGGCCCAACCCGCAAGGAAACGCGGCGACTTCGCGACCACAGCCGCAACTGCTGCGCGCCGCTCGTCGCCGGACAGTTCAAGCGCTGCGGCGAGCCCTACAGAGTCGGCCAGATCGGCTGCGGGTAGCACGGTTGTCGGAAGGCCTGAAGAAAAATTGATCGCGATATCGCTCATTGCGCACGAGCGTATCGGTCAGCCCTACACCTCGACAGCAAGCCCTAGGCTTGGCGAGTGCTCGCTTTAACCCTGGAAACTGCCAAGCAACTCGCCATTGCAGTCGTTGTCATCTTCGTTGTCGGGGCATTTCTCGCCGCCTGGATGATGAAGACAATCGTACAAAAGCTCGCAACGGTCTTCGTGCTGGGGCTGTTGGCATTTGCCGTCTTTACGCAGCGCACGTCGCTGCAAGATTGCGCCGACAAGGTGCAGGGCAACTTCGAACGCATCGGCATGGACGTCACGGTCACCGACACCGACTGTTCATTCTTCGGAGCAACGATCACGGTCAAAGACCCGCGCCTTGACGAAGACGCTGCGTGATCGCACCGACAACCGAGCGGGCTGACGTCGGCAAACTCGATCGGTCGACCCTGGCCCGCCTCACCGGCGCCAAGGCAATGGCAAACACTGCGCTGCGCTGGATTCCCCCCTTCCTGCCGACGCTCGAGCGCGCGTTCGGCGTCTCGACGACACAGTTGACCACGGTGCTTGGCCTCGGTGAAGCCGCAGGCCTGTCGACGATGGCTATCGGCAAGCAACTCGACCGCGGCCGTGAACGACTCGTCATGATTGGCGGGCTGTCGGCCATCGCGCTGTCGTCGGTGATCGCCCTCGGTGGTTCGATCTGGACCTTCGCGATCGCATTCGCCATGTTGATTCTTGGTGTCGCTCACTTCACCGTTGGCGGTCATGCCTGGATCAGCCATCGCGTCCACTACAGCCGGCGGGCTCGATCGATCGGCATCTTCGAAACATCTTGGGCATTCGCACTTCTGATCGGTGGGCCAATCGTGGCCGTACTGATCAACCTCTGGGGCTGGCGAGCGCCGTTCGTTTTTATGGCTGTCGGCTGCACAATTGCAGCGTTGCTCGTTGCGTTGACGCTGCCCGTTGCGGGTCCCAGCACGAAACAGGCCGAGTCAGCCGCCACCGGTGCCACCCGCCTCACACTGCGGGCCTGGCTCGTCGTGATCGGGTCAGCAACGATGGCAATGGCAGGCCTGTCGGTGTTTGTCATCTCAGGCTCGTGGCTCAACGACGAGTTCGGGGTGTCAACCGGAGGGTTGGGTCTCATTGTTATGGGCTTCGGTGCCTTCGAACTCATTGCCAGTGGCGCGTCGGCGGCCCTTGCCGATCGAATCGGCAAGATGCGCTCGGCACTTGGTGGCCTCGTCGTGTTGGCCTGCGGCCTGGCCGTGATGCTCAGTGCCGATGATCGCCTTGCCATTGGTGTGATTGGGATCCTCATGCTGCTGATTGGCTTCGAGTACGGGTTCGTCACGTCACTCTCGCTCGTCAGCGAAGCGATGCCCGAAGCACGCGGTTCGACACTCGCGGTCGGCAACGCCGTCGGGACACTGGCCCGTGGTAGCGGAACAATTCTTAGCGGCTGGCTCTACGGGATCCACGGTATCGCTGGCACCGCTGCCCTGTCCGCCGCGGCGGCCGTCACCGCGGCAACCTGTTTTATGCTCAGCCGCCGGTTGTAACCGGCCCTGCTCAGGCTGCCAGCAAGGTCGTGGCCTGTCGACCGCGTTTGACGGCGTACATCGCTCAGGTGCAGAAATCGGTCACCAGCATCGCCAACTCGACCGGGTGGGTGTTGGGCGCTGCGTGGCCGGCGCCGTCGAGGCGGACGTAGCTGGCCGATGCGATCTGCTCGCTGAGCCACTGCATGCCACGCTGGTGGTGGGGCCGGCCGAGTTCGCCACCCATTGCAAGCAACGGAATTGACACCGCCTCCACAGCCCACGGTGCACAACGCTGGAGGTCGGTGATTTCATTGACCATTGCACCGCCCTCGGCTCGCCGATCGGCTCGCGCACCGGACGGAAGCTGCTCCCAGCGTTCGTCGCCGATCAGCCGGCGCATGAAGGTCTCGGCAGCTTCGGCCAAGTCGGTTGCACCGACCGCTGCTCCCCCGGCTGTTCCGCTCGGCCACCAATCGAGCCACGACAGTGGCGTTTCATAAATGGCAGCTTGGCGAATCAGGTCGGGGTGGCGTTCGGCTGCGCCGAGTACGACGTTGCCGCCAAAGCTGTGGCCAAACGCAAGGTCGACGACTCGTCCAGGTGTATGCGCTTGCAGCACACCTGCGAAGTCCGTCACGTGCTGCTCGACGGTGTTCTGTCCGCCCACATCACGTGATCGGCCGTACCCGCGGCGATCGTAGCGCAACACGTGGAACCGTTTGTCGAGACGCCGGCTTAGCCGCAGCATGCCAGCAGAACGGTCCATCGTTCCGTGGACTAGCACCGCGAGCGGCAGCGCCGGATCACCGGAGGTTTCTGCCCAGAGATCAGTCGACATGGACAATGCGCATGACGTCAGACGCCGCACGGCCCACCCAGGAGCGCTTTGCGCCGCCGACGGGGAGTTGCTGATTCTTGTTCGGTGAACCGGCCAGCACCAGCACCGTCTCACCGTGGTGAATGATCCCCGCACGGAGCGCAGTTTCCACAGCGAACCACACCATTTCGTCGGTCGACTCGTACGTGTCGACCTGCATCGGGGTGACGCCCCACGTCATGGCGAGACTGCGGACCATTGCCGCGTCAGGTGACAGCGCAACCATTGCCGCGTCAGGGCGGAACCGCGCCATGGCGCGAGCGGTACGGCCGCTCTGGGTGCAGCAAAGAATCGCGGTCGCCCCGGAATCAAGCGCTGCCTGTGATGCTGCGTGCGTGAGTGCTGCGGTCACTCGGTCACCGTGCTCCATTGGCTCGAAGCGACCATCGAGTTGCACCCGACCCAAGCGATTGGCCCACTGGCGATAGCTCGCTTCAGACTCGGCGCGTTCGGCAATCTTGCCCATCGTGGTGACGACCCCAACAGGGTCGCGGCCAATGGCCGTTTCACCCGACAGCATCACTGCGTCGGTGCCGTCGAACACTGCGTTGGCCACGTCGCTTACCTCGGCGCGTGTTGGCGCCGACGACGTGATCATCGATTCGAGCATTTGCGTCGCGGTGATCACCGGCACGCCAACTTCGACACAGTGCCGGATGATCTTCTTCTGTAGATGCGGGACGTCTTCAATCGGGCAGTCGATGCCCAGATCGCCACGAGCGACCATCACCGCATCGGATGCGGCGACGATCTCGGTCAGGTTGGCAATCGATGTGCTCGTCTCGATCTTCGCGACGAGCCTGGCGCGGGTACCAACCACGTCGCGAACGCGCTGCACATCGACGGGCTGGCGCACAAAGGAGACCGCCACAAACTCGACACCGGCGCTCGCCATCTCCTCGGCGAGAACGAGATCTTCTTCGGTTGGCGTCGACAGGCGAAGCTTCTCAGACGGCAGATGAACGCCAGGCTGGCCATTCACCAGTCCACCGGCTTCGACGCGTGCGAGAGCGAACTCGTCGCCGACTGACTGCACCGACATCGAAATCGCGCCATCGCCAAGCATGACGTGGCCGCCAATGATCAGATCTTCAAGGAGCGTCTCGTACTGGACGTAGATGCAGTTCTCGTCACTCGGCTCGTCACCGGCCCGGAGCTGGATTTCCTTACCGACGACCAACAGCGAGCCACCATCAGGGAATCGTCCCGAGCGAACCTTCGGGCCAGGCAGGTCGGCCAACACTGCGACTTCTTTACCAACCGCTTCGGCGGCTGCTCGCACGCTTGCGAGCCGCACCAGATGTTCGTCAATCGTGCCATGGCTCAAGTTCAAGCGAACGACGTCCACACCCGCACGCATCAGGTCTTGCAGCACCACCGGCGTGTCGCTGGCTGGGCCGATGGTGGCCACGATCTTTGTTCTGCGAGTCATATCTGCTTATCTGTCTTTCGTGGAATTATTGTTGGTTCGTCATGCCCTACCGATTCGGAAGGAACTGGAGCATGGCGCTGCCGACCCAGAACTGTCTGATGACGGCGTCGCTCAAGCGGCACTGCTCGCACAGTATCTCGCATCCGAGCATCTCGATGCTGTGTATGCGAGCCCAATGAACCGAGCGCGCCAAACCGCTGAGCCAGTCGTCGCTCATCGAGCCCTGGAGTTGCGGTTCCGCGACGGCCTAGCCGAGTTCGACCGTAATAGTTCTGAATACATCCCGGTTGAAGAGCTGAAGGCATCCGGCGACCCGCGCTGGGCCCAAATGCTCAGCGGCGAATGGGATGCCGACGAGTCACCGCAAGAATTTCATCAGCGAACCGTCGACACCATCGAAGCAATCATCGACGACCACCGCGGGCACCGCGTCGCCGTTGTCTGCCATGGCGGAGTGATCAACGCCTACTTGACCACGATCATGAAGATGGGCGACGAGTTCGGACGGGGGTTCTTCTACCCGAACTACACCTCGATCCATCGAGTTGCCGCGTCATCCAATGGCGACCGATCGGTCATTACGATCAACGAAACGAGCCACCTCCGTCACAGCGGACTGCCCATGGGGCTCTTCCAGAAGGGCTAACCATGCCAGCAACCACGCCAGCAACCACGCCAGCAACGAATGACATCGCTGACCTCATTGCTTACCTCGACGCATCACCCTCGCCACGACACGCCGTTGCGTCGACCGTCGCGCGTCTCACTGGTTTCGACCAGGTCGATGAGACCGCAGCCTGGGTCGATGTTCCACAGCGTGGCTACGTCGTTCGCGGCGGAGCGATCGTTGCCTGGGTGATTCCCGATGGTGCCACTGCGACCATGGCGTTCCGCATCGCCGGCGCGCACACCGATTCGCCGTGCCTTCGAGTCAAGCCACGACCCGACACAAGCAGCGCGGGCTGGAAGCAGCTCGGTGTCGAGGTCTACGGCGGAATCCTCAACAACACGTGGCTCGACCGCGACCTCGGTGTCGCCGGTCTGCTGGTCGACGCCGACGGCTCGACCACGCTCGTCGACGTCCGCACCCCGATTGCCCGAGTACCGCAGCTGGCAGTACACCTCGACCGAGGCGCGAACGACACCGGATTGATCCTCGACCGACAGCAGCACCTCACCCCGGTTTGGGGCGTCGGTGTCAGCGCGCCCGGCGATTTCGCCCGCTGGATCGGTGAGCAGGCCGGACTCGACGCCGCTCCGCCATGGTGGGAACTCTGCCTGTACGACGTCCAGGGTGCCGCCGTGATCGGTGCAGACCAATCGATGCTCGCGTCGGGCCGTCTCGACAACCTGCTGTCCTGCTGGGCCGCCACCTCGGCAATCACGGCCGCTGCACCATCAGACCACATCGCCGTCGTCGTGCTGAATGACCATGAAGAGGTTGGTTCGTCGAGCACGACCGGCGCGGCCGGCCCGTTGCTCGAAGCGGTGCTCGATCGACTGGTCACATCCCGGGGTGGGTCGTCCGACGACTTTCACCGAACAACGGCCGCGTCGATGTGCATTTCGGCCGACAACGCGCACGGAATCCACCCGAACTATCCAGAACGCCACGAGCCACAGCACCACCCGGTCATCAACGCCGGTCCCGCCCTCAAAGTCAACTCAAATCAGCGCTATGCGACCTCCGCTGAGACAGCTGCGGCGTTCCAGCGGGCGTGCGAAGCCGCCGACGTGCCGTGGCAGGTGTTTGTCTCGCGAAACAACATGCCGTGTGGCTCGACCATCGGCCCGATCACCTCGACCCGCCTGGGTATCGCTACGGCCGACATCGGTGTACCGCAGCTGTCGATGCATTCAGCTCGGGAGCTGTGCGGCG
>JBLIKS010000179.1:0-6113 GCA_047635555.1 Candidatus Azotimanducaceae bacterium | reverse complement strand
CCCACTCCAGGTGGGCGTCCACACCAACCATGCACCGCGTCGACATCGTCGACGGCGCACCTGTCGGGCCCGGCAGCACGATCGTTGACGCAACGGTTCCGATGTTTGCATGCGCCCCTGCGAGGACTGCGATGTCCAGGGACAGCGCGTCGCCCCCGACAGGCGCTGCCGCAGACGCCGCAACAAGGATCCGATCGCCACACTGGCGAATACTGAATGGCGGTTCTGAGTACGACGACTGCAGTGTCGACCGAGAAGTTCCGCGACCGCTCGCTACCACAATCGAGCCATGACCCTTCACCGCCGTCGCGCAGCAATCTGAGCGACGACCCATTCGGCAACCTCACGCGCACCTGATTGGTCAACGAGCGAGGTCGGGATCACTGGTCGGCCATCGCGCCGGTCTCGCGCATCGCTCAACATTCGATCAACGTCAGACCCGACGTACTGCGCGAGGTCGATCTTGTTGATCACCAACAGGTCAGCCATCGCAACGCCAGGGCCCCCTTTGCGCGGAACGTCGTCGCCCCCGGCGGTGTCGAGCACGAAGATCTGCACGTCGACGAGGCCTCGACTGAAGATCGCCGTCAGGTTGTCACCACCGGACTCGACCAGAGTGAGATCAACATCGCCGTGCAGCATTTCCAGTTGCTCGACCGCGTCGAGGTTTGCCGCGATGTCATCACGAATCGCAGTGTGTGGGCAGCAGCCGGTTTGGACTGCGACGATGCGCTCGGTCGGCAAGGCAGCTGCGTTCCGAAGTGCGTCAGCGTCTTCGGAGGTGAAAATATCGTTGGTCACCACCACAATCGACAGCTCTTCACGCAGCAGCGCGCAGAGCGAACCGACAAGTGTCGTCTTGCCCGAACCGACCGGGCCACCGATACCGAGGCGAAGTGCACGTCGTGGCGTGGCACCGACGCGCTCGGACGGCGCTGAGTCCTGGAGGAAGTTATCGTGGGGGATGTCGTGTGGGGGCATGTGTCTCGATTCAGGCAACGAATAGGCGGGCGTCCCAGCGCCCATGATCTTCGGCAAGGATTTCAGTGAGCGAACCGCCACAAGCGGGAAGTCCGGCCACCGGTGACGTGGCCCACGAATCGGCATCAACCATCCATTGATCCACCTCGCGTCCAACACGCGCCTGCACTGCGGCCACCGTCATCGGGTCGAGGCCCAGCAGACGGATCGCAGCAGACGTGACCGCTGCAGCCAGATGATGGAACGACAACCCCGCAGCATCATGTGGCGTGCCGCCAGCTGCAGCGACGAATGCGCCGAGGACCACTGGCTGGTGGGCATCAGATTCAGACCGTGCGACCGCCTCGACGATCGGGCCGCTCCACACCGTCGAACCAGCGCGCAACATTTGGCGGCCGAACCGTCGGCTGACGTCGCGCAGCTTCGGCGACGGCACGCGCGCTGAGTACTCGATGTCGATCTCGGCGAGCGCCGCATCAGTCGGATCGGTCAATGCAGCGACATGCGCACAGAACGCCGCGTCAACGCGGCCAGTCGTTGCGAGGCGACCAATGAGATACCGCTCGAGGGTCGCTTCGTCCCGGATGTCGCCGATCCGGGCGGCTGCTTCGACACCTGCGGAGTTCGTGTGGCCGCCCGCGGGGAACCGACCATCGATGAGCATCATCAATGCGGAATTCACGTGTCGCCCATCATCTCGCCCGCCATCTCGCCCATCATCTCGCCCGCCATCAGTACAGGAAGTACCGCTGGGCCATGGGCAACGACTCGGCCGGCGATTCTGTGATCAAGTCACCGTCGATCCGCACTGCGAAGGTGTCCGCATCGATATCGATGTCAGGCATCGCGTCGTTCAGCGTCATGTCGGCCTTGCCGACGCTGCGCGTGTTTGCCACGGGCACGAATCGGCGCCGTACGTTCAGCCGATCTGGGAGGCCATCATCAAGCGCTGCGTCCGAAACCCACGCGAGAGAGAGCCCAGGCGCAACACCGGGTGCGGCACCGAACATCGGGCGGGGAAGCTGAGGCTGCGGGGTAGGGATTGAGGCGTTGGCATCACCCATTTGCGCCCAGGCAATCATCCCGCCCTTGACCACAACGTGCGGACGGACACCGAAGAAAGCCGGGTCGTACAGGACGAGGTCGGCGAGCTTGCCAACCTCGACCGACCCCACGTCGCCAGCCAGCCCATGGGCGATCGCCGGACAGATCGTGTACTTCGAGATGTAGCGACGGGCCCGCAGGTTGTCAGCAGGGCCGTCAGATGTATCGCCGATCGTCAGTGCCCCTCGGCGCAGCTTCATCACATGAGCGGTTTGCCAGGTCCGCAGCACAACTTCGCCGATGCGGCCCATTGCCTGACTGTCGGAGCCGATCATCGAGATCGCTCCCATGTCGTGAAGGATGTCCTCGGCAGCGATCGTCGAGGGCCGGATGCGGCTCTCGGCGAACGCAAGATCCTCCGGCACAGAGGGATTCAAGTGATGGCAAACCATCAACATGTCGAGATGCTCGGCAACGGTGTTGACCGTGTGTGGCCGAGTCGGATTGGTCGAGGACGGCAGGACATTGGCGTGCGACGCGACCTTCATGATGTCTGGGGCGTGACCACCACCGGCGCCTTCGGTGTGGAACGTGTGGATCGAACGGCCAGCAATCGCGGCCAGCGTGCTCTCGACGTACCCCGCTTCGTTCAGGGTGTCGGTGTGGATGGCAACCTGCACACCCGACGCGTCTGCCACGGTCAAGCAGGCGTCGATCGCAGCTGGCGTGGTGCCCCAGTCTTCGTGCAATTTGAACGCCGCCGCACCCGAGCGCAGTTGCTCCCACATCGCTTCGGGGTTGACCGTGTTCCCCTTACCCATCAGCGCAATGTTGATCGGCCAGTGGTCGAGTGCTTCGAGCATCCGCTCGAGGTACCACGAGCCCGACACGGTGGTGGCCTTGGTACCTTCGGCAGGCCCGGTCCCGCCACCGATGATGGTCGTGATGCCGGACGTCAACGCCTCGTCGAGCAGTGTCGGCGAGATCAGATGGACGTGGCAGTCGATGGCCCCGGCAGTGAGGATCTTGCCGTTTCCGGCGAGGATTTCGGTCGACGGCCCGATGACGAGTGCCGGGTCGACACCATCCATCGTGTCGGGGTTGCCGGCTTTACCGATCCCGACAATCCGTCCGTCTTTGACACCGACGTCAGCCTTCACGACACCCCAGTGATCGAGGATTACCGCACCGGTGATGACGAGGTCGGGTGCTCCGTCTGCCCGTGTTCGTGTCGACTGCCCCATTGACTCGCGGATGACCTTGCCGCCACCAAAGACCGCTTCGTCGCCGCCTGCGCAATAGTCCTCGGTGACTTCTATCCACAGCTCGGTGTCGGCGAGCCTGATGCGGTCACCCTTGGTTGCCCCATACAGATTGCGGTAGCGGGACCGATCGATTTGGCTCATGACACACCCTTTGGTTCGTCGAGCCGGCCACCGGTTTCGCCGCGCAAACCCGGCACAATCCGATCGCCCACGAAGGGGACAAGATCGACATCGGTGGCGATGCCTGGTTCGAATCGGATAGCCGTTCCGGCAGGCACGTCGAGCCGACGGCCGTGGGCCAGCTGACGATCGAACCGCAGCGACGGGTTCGCCTCGGCGAAGTGGTAGTGCGAACCGATCTGAATCGGCCGGTCGCCACCATTCTCGACGCGCAGCGTCAGCACGCTCCGGCCGGCATTAATTTCGATCGGGGTGTCAGGGCCTGCTATCTCTCCAGGAATCACTCGCTCGCTCCAATCGGGTCGTGCAGCGTGACGAGTTTGGTCCCATCAGGAAACGTCGCTTCGACTTGGACGTCGCGGATCATCTCGGCGATGCCTTCCATCACGTCATCGCTCGTGAGCACGTGACGGCCTGCGTCCATGAGGTCGACAACAGTCCGTCCGTCGCGGGCAGCCTCAAGGACCCAATCGGTGAGGATCGCCACCGACTCGGGGTAATTAAGCAGGAGGCCGCGGGCCATTCTGCCGCGCGCCACGTCGGCGGCAACGTGGACCATCAGTCGTTCTTGTTCGTGTGGTGTCAAATACATGTGGGCCCTTGAACGTGGTGAGTCAACGGTCGAGAATCGAATGGGCGATGCCGGCGTGGCAACCAACCGTGCCATCGACAACTTGTGTAATACCGAGGTCGACCGCCACCGAGGCGAGGGAGTACGCCTCGTCCATCGTGAAACCGCCTTGGTCCACCATGAGTTTGAGCATCTGTTCTGCTGCCATTGCCATCGCGGTGCCGAGGCCGTCGACGCCCGCATCAGGGCCACTGGAGAAGCCATGCGTGTACCAGTGCGTATCGGTCCGCAGCAGCGGTGCGGCAACCGGCAGGTCATCAGCAAGCGACAACCGCAGCGTGACATCCAGCGACGCCTCGATCGCGGTGCCGCACATCTCACCGTCGCCTTGGGCGAAATGCGGGTCCCCCACGTAGAAGCCAGCACCCTCAACAAAGACCGGATAGTGAACAGTGGCGCCGGGGCCGAAGCGCCAGTTGTCAACGTTGCCGCCGAACACCCCAGGCGGAATGCTGCTCACGCGACCGCCTTGCGGCGCAACGCCCATCACACCGAGGTGTGGACGCACCGGCACCCGGACGGCTCGGCTGAAGGGCTCACGCTTGGCAGGCTCCGGCTCGGAGATAACTCCCGGGATGTCATACAACTCGAGTGCGGTGAAGTCGAAGCCGAACATCGGTCGAGCCGCCGTAGGGAACCCACCAGCTGGGTCAGGGTCGACGAGCTCGTAGATCGTGATGCGTTCTTTGCCGAACTGTTCGTGAAACAGCCCCCAGTTCGCTGCCAAGTTTGATCCGTAGGGCATCCGTGGCGACATCGACAGCAACTCGACACGCAGAGTGTCGCCGGGCTTGGCGCCCTTCACTTCGATCGGGCCCGTCATGATGTGGACCCCTGGAGCACGACTCTCGGGTGCAATGCCGTCCCAGATCGCCTTGATCCCCTCGTCCATCAGTAAGTCCGGTGCGTCACCTGAGTGGTGGGTGACTGCTTCGATCGTGATGGTCTCGCCGGGGTTGACACTCAAGACAGGCTGCTCAGCTGCATCGAGATACCCCCAAAAACACGTGTCGGGAGTCGCTGTCAGGCGTGCGGCGTTCATAACAATCTGACCATAAGACCGCTCTGTGAACGCTCTATTTCACGCAGGTAACAACAACGCTCGTATCTGCCCTCACCACAGGCCAACGAGCCGCCCAGCAAGGAAGAGCGCCGCACCAATCATGAACACTCGGACCATCCGTTCGCCACCCTGCACCGCAAGCTTGGCACCAAGCCAGCCGCCGGCCAGGAATCCGGCGGCAAGCACAAGTGCCGGCGCCCACACGACGTTGCCCTGCAGGACAAACACCGGCAGAGCAATCATCGTGACGATGAGGTTGACCAACACCTTCACGCTGTTCGCTGTGACCAGGTCGAACCCGGCGCGGGTGAGCGCAGCGAGCATCACCAAACCGACGCCAGCCTGGAACGCACCGCCATACAGGCCAATGACAAAAAACACGATTGCCGTGACTGAGACCGACCACGGCTCGGCATTCGAATTCGGCTTCGGCTTGAAGATCGTGAGGATGATGATCGGAATGAGGAGGTAACCGAAGATCGTTTCGAACGTTTCATCAGCGAGCTGGCTGATGCCGAACGAGCCGATCAAGGAACCAACCACGGCAGGTCCAAGCACCGGCGCTGCACCCTTGAGCCCATCGACCCCAGACCGACGGAACGACGCAACTGCTGCGCCACTCGCAGCGAGCACCCCCACTCGGTTCGAACCATTTGCCTGGTTGCCAGGCACACCAGCAAGCACCAGGAGCGGAACGGTCAGCGCTGAACCACCACCCGCCATCGTGTTGATCACGCCGGCAACCAAGCCGCCGCCGAGCAACAGGATTGCTTCCCACACCGTCATTGCATGCCGAAAATTACTTCAGACCGCGGACGAAGGGCTGGGCCAACGCAGCGGGGGCACGGACGCGATGGGCAAAGATTGCCATCCCGCCGAGCGTCACGATAAACGGCAACGACTGCAACAGCTCACTATTGACTTGATAGCCGAGGCCTTGGATCGACAA
>JBLIKS010000178.1:0-6198 GCA_047635555.1 Candidatus Azotimanducaceae bacterium | reverse complement strand
GGCTTCGATACCGGCGAAGCCGGTATCGAAGACGCCGGCGTAGGCCTCGAGTCCCGGAATCGACTTTGCAAGATCGAGCGTCGAATGGATCGCTGTGCTGCTGTCACCATTGAGCGCAGCATCGAAACCCGTCCAGCCGGTGTCGAGTAGACCTGCATATCCATCGAGACCCGGCACCGACTGACCGAGTTCGAGGACGCTGCGGAGCACCGAGCTCGTGTCGCCGTCCAGTGCCGCTGCCCAGCCATCCTGAGCGGTATCGAAGAGTGTGAACCCACGATCGAATTCGGGAATGAGAAAGAGGCCGGAACTGAGGGGACCACGAGGAAACCAGTGAGGCGTACCGCCCGGCCAGCCCCAGTTGTCGAAGTCAAGCCGTGGCAGCACCGGAAAGCTCGTCAGAGCTCGCCATGGAAGCAAACCGATGAATCCATCGATCCCTGGTAGCCCAATGTTCCCGGGGTATCCGGGCATCCAGGGAGCCCAACCACCGGGGAAACCGAAATGTGGTGGCATGAACGGGAGGTGTGGGAACCAGTCGGGAAGACCTCCTGGTGGCCCTCCACCAAATATCCAGGTGCCGAGAAGTCCACTAATTCCGCCCCCACCGTCTCGCGAGGTGGCGTCCTGGGCCTGAGCGTTTGCTGTGAGCCGCTCGGCGCAGTGGCGAATCTCGGCAACAACTTGCCTCAGTGCCGGGCGATGAGAACGATTCCACTCGTTCAAGAACTGAATGCCGTCGCTGCCGTCCCAGCGGGCGCTGACCACGAGGGAGCCAAGCGTCCCAGACATATGGTCAAACGAGGTGGCGGCATTGCTCATCCGCTGCGCCAACTCCCGCAGTTGTTGCGTATCTGCACCGTACATCACCATGTCATCTCCGTCTTCCGTAGTCAGGGGCCCGCCCGGGGTTGCGCCATTCGGCGCAACCCCGTGAGGATTCAGCCTGCGTTCGAGGTGGACTCCTGCTGGTTTGCGTTTTGCGTCGCGCGCTGCGATGCGCTTTCGAGTGCCCGACAGACGTTGTTGAGGGCGTTCATGTGCATCCCGTTCCAGTCGCCATGAAACATTTCGCGGTCAGGTCCGACCCATGCGGTCGACTCAAGCTGTCCAGACAGCTGCTGAGCGATCGACTGGATCTCTGCGGCCTTATTGTTCAGCTGTGCCGCAAGCTGGCGAACAGCTGCGACGTCCATTCCTGTGAAGTTGCTCATTGTTGTGATTCTCCTCTTTCTCGTGTGCCGGTACTTCCGGCTTGTTGAGATCTATTAAATGCGATGCGATGCATTGGCAGAATGGGTCGATCTGTCCATCACTCCGGAAGTGCCACTTGAACTCGGCGGAACTTGCCGCCGACTACGAAGAGACCTCGGCCCTGGGAGAAGTCGGCGCGCGCCACCCGGGGGAACGACGTCTTGAACAGTGCGTCACCATCGATCTGATCGGGCTGGAGTGCGATGCCAGAGCGCGACACTTTGACGGCCTGGAGCAGCGGCCAGGAGCCGGTGAGTGTCGACGTTTCGCCTTCTGCGATCACGAAGTGATCGTTCGCACGGCATGCCTTCAGGACGTCTTGCAGCGACATATCGCACTCGGTGTTCAACAACTCGCCGACCGACTCGATCACGACCACCCATTTAGCGTCATCGTCCTTGGCGAGTTCCGGTAGAAGCCGGCGGCACATCTCGTCGATCTCGAGCGGGTTAGTCGCCTGCTCGGTCCATTCGTGAGACAGGGCCAGCGGCGATCGGCGCTGGCCGACGTACACCGTCCGGTACTCCGGGCTTGCGGTGGTCAGCGCGCTCACCATCGTGGCGAGTGTCGTCGTACGACCGCTTGCCGGCGGACCAGACACCAAGAAAATTCCTGTCGGGTCGAACCCGACTGGCTGAAGGGTCTGGTCCCAGACCCCGAGTGTCGGTTGGCCACCGACAGCTACGGGCAGCGAGGAGAGCGGAATCATCTCTGCCAGCGATTCGACCGGCTTGGCTCGCACGACTCCAGCTCGGTTCATCGCACCGGCGAGACGCTCGATCTCAGCGGCTTGAACACTGACGTTGGCGTCACCACCGACGACGGCAACTTGCACCTCGGTGTTGTTTGCGAAGCCGCGGCCGGGCGGCGACGTCTCGCTGAATCCGTCCGCCGGTGCGTCCACCATGATGTAATCCATCTCGGTTGCGAGGCGGAGGACGAGACGTTGCTGAATAGCTGACGAGAGGCTCGAGGAAACCGCAGCAGGGCGATCGGCGGACACCACGAAGTGCACACCGACACCGCGCCCTTCAGAGATCAGACTCTGAAAGACTTCCCAGAAAGCGTTCAGAGACGTCGCCTCGTATGCCGTGCGGAATGGGCCGATGCCGTCAACCAGCACGATGATTCGTTCCTCGTCGTTGTTGCTTGTTGCTGTCCGGTATTCCGACAGCGTCGCCGCATTCACTTTGCTGAACCGTTCAGCGCGTTCTGACACCTTCTCACGCAACTCACGCAGCAGCCGGGTCACTCGCTCCGTGTCTTCACCGGGGATGATGGATCCGACGTGGGGCATCGGCTCGAGCATCGAGAGCCCGCGGCCGCTGAAGTCGAGGCCAAAGATGTGGCAGGGCCCACCGCGAGCTGGCGCGAAGGCAGCAGCGACCGCGATCGAGCGAAGGAACGTCGACTTGCCGGAGCCACCCGTCCCGTAGACGGCCATGTTGCCGTCGGTCTCCGGATAGAACGCCACCTCGGGCTGCTCCTGCGCCTCGGGATCGTCCATCACGCCAAAGACCAGTTCGTCATCTGTTCGGCGCGTGGGCAACTGCTCAAGCCTGTACACCTCGGCGAGCTCCGGCATCCATGGCTGCCGTGGCGCTGCCAGCCCGAGCTGAGCTGATGCCTGGACGATCGATGACACCACACGTTTGATGTCGTTGGGTCCGTTGTCCGAGGAGGACGCCGACGCTTCTAACTCTGGCTCGTCCCAGGTTGTTCCAGAACCAAACTCCAGTGTTCTGAGGCCGATGGAAGGCTTCGGAACCTGACGCGATGTCCGACCGCCGACATACGCCGATTGGAACGCAGCGAGCCGTCCCGGCCCGGTCTTGGCCACGCCACGTCCGGGGATTGCGGGGTCGAACCCACCTGCAACCGGTGTGCCGATGACGTCGGTCGAATCGGCCTCGTCGGCCATTCGAAGTGCGACACGCAGGTTCGTATTGGCCCGAAGGTTGTCCTTGATGACACCGGCTGGCCGTTGCGTCGCGAGGATCAAATGAAGTCCGAGCGAACGCCCGCGCTGTGCCACGTTGACGACGCCATCGACAAACTCCGGCACTTCAGCGACAAGGGCGGCAAACTCATCGACCACGATGACGAGGCTTGGCGGGCACTCTGGATCGCCGCGTCGCTCGAGTTCGATGAGATCCTTCGCCTTCTTGTCATTGAGGACGTGTTCGCGATGGCGAAGCTCGGCGTTGAGCGATGTCAACGCTCGGCGAACGAGGTGCGGGCTGAGGTCGGTGACGAGTCCGACATTGTGTGGGAGGTCGACGCAATCTGCGAAGGCCGCCCCGCCCTTATAGTCGACAAAGAGGAACGTGACCCGTGACGGGCTGTGCATACTCGCCATGCCGAGCACCCAGCTCTGCAGGAACTCGCTCTTACCGGCGCCTGTCGTGCCGCCGACGAGAGCGTGCGGACCCTGCGTGCGCAAGTCAAGATGCATCGGCCCTTCAGCACTCTGGCCCACGAGAGCACGCAACGAGTTCGGGCGCTTTCGACCCACCGGCTGTTCGCCAGGAATGGAGTTGTTGGCTCGCCAGAGTTCGACGATGGGGTCAGCACCCTCAGCCAGCTCTACGCCAGCAAGCGTGAGGAACGACACCGTCCGTGGGATGTCTGACTGAGAATCCGTGCGGGTTCCGCTGTCGACGACCGGAGCGATACGCCGTGCCAGTTCGATTGCCGCGTTGGCTTCGATACGTTCAGGTTCGAGGTCTTCGACACCGAAGGCTTCTTTCACGAACCCAACCGAGCCGGGTGCGTCCATCATTGCCGGTTCGATGAACACTCGGCATGCCGCTGGTAGGCGATGGACACTCCCAGCGAGCCAAGCGACATGGACTCCAGCTGCCGGCCCACGCTCAGCGATCTGCACGAGGCGGGCCCGTTCGACTGGCGCCGAATCATGTACGAAGACAACGATTCGCGGCAGCATCGGCGAGTCCTTCTCTTCCGTCGCGATGCGAGTCTCGATGAGATCCTCGATAGCTGCGACGAGTGTCGTTGCTTCCGCCGAGTTAGCGGCGAGATGCGGACTTTCAAGCGGCGAGAACTCTGACCCGACGTGAGGCAGCCATTTCAGCCAATCCCACGCCTGTGATGCATCCGCAGCGACGCCGGCAACGATGAGCTCCGCCGGTGAGTGCAGGCCGACCATCTGGCCGAGCACGTTCGCCATCGAGGGCCATGCAGCTGCGTCTGGTCCAGCGACTCCGACGTTGCCGACGTCCCGGAAGTCAGTCACAATCGGAACTCGATCGATCAGCTTGAACTGGGAAACCACATCAAGGAGTTCACGCCAAAGTTCAGGAACGGTGTCGTTCGCTGACGGTAACTCGACTGTGTTTCGGCTTGGCTGTGTTCCGAGTCCCACACGGAATTTCATGAACGAGTCATGTTCAGGGCGGCGAGTCCATGTCAACGGTGACAGCGCACCGACAGCCTCGAGGATCTCCGGGGCGCTCGGGTGCTCTTTGCGGCGGCCCACTCGTTCGAGACCCGCGGCGTACTGCAACTGCACAGACAAGTCGAGTAGCGCTGACCGGAATATAGCGCTCGATCGTTCGAGGTCCTTCTTGCCGGTGACCCTCGATTCGAAGTAGCCACCGATCGCCATGACCGGCCCCATCGCGACGAAGATCAGTGAGGTCAGACGCTGCGTGACGAAGAAGATTATTCCACCCATCAGGATCGGCGCCAACAGCGACATGATCGGGAAACGACGCGGCTGCGGCGGCTTCGGTGGCGTCGGAGCCTTGAGTTCAACCCCTTCGTACTGCGGGTCGAGTCGCGGCGACCGGTTGAACTCGATGTTCGGAGTCGTCACCGTCGTCTCGGCAGCGGCAGTGGTGTGCAGCGTGATGGAAATCGTTGTGTCGCCGAGCGTCGCCGTGCCGCCCGGGTTGAGCACGGCGCGGTCAACGACTTGCCCGCTGATCACGATGCCGTTGGCTGAACCATCGTCGATCAACTCGACCATGTCGGAGATGTTTACCTTGGCGTGGCGCTTCGAGATCAACGGATCATCGATCCGAACATCAGCCGAACGGTCGCGCCCGACTAGATTCGTACCGCGCTGCAGTGGCAGCGTCGCCGGCGCGGTTGGCCCTGACAACACGTTGAGTGTTGCCACGGGTGCAGCGGTGCTAGGGGCCCCACGCCTCGCTGGCGAAACCGAGATCACATCGCCTGAGCGGATGCCGGATTCTCCGAGGTGTGTCTCCGGCGCAACCGCCCGCTCGAGGGACGTGCCTGGGTTAACGGTCACTCCGTAGCCATCAGCTGTTGGTGCGATCTGTGCAGTCGGATGACTGATTCGAATACGGTCGGTGATGTCGCCGATAAGCGCCGAACCGTCGGCGGTGAGTTCGATGTCGTCTCGTTGGCCGCTGGCCGCCAGAGTGAGTTTCAGCTTCATGCGTCGACCAGTGCTTTTTTGCGTGCTTCTTCGCGTTCTCGCAGACGGACACGACGCTGTTCGGCGCGCCGTTGTTGTTTCGCTCGCCGGAACGAATCGAGGCTCATCGCCGCCTTGACGCGGTCAACGACGCCCAGGTCCTGACGCATGCCCTTCCGGGCTGCGCCAACCTCGTCCCAGAAGTCGACGACGCGATCATCAATCGTCTCCTCCGGGCCGAAGATCACTGCGTCTGCCTGGAGCGCGAGCGACTCGGCGTTCTCAGCCGTGACGAGACCAGCTGCTTCACGACGGGTCGTGGCGAGCGGGACCGGCCGGCCGCTGTCAACCGCGTAGTCAACGAGTTCCCGCCACCCGTTGGCGACTTTCTCGTCGGAACGCCCGCGCGTTAGGCGGCGCCGACGACGCCGGTTCTTCATCAACAAGATGACAGCGAGCACGATCAGGAAGACAGCGATCGGAAGGCCGGCTGCAATGAGCCCGGCAACAACGAGGAGCGACGGTCCCCCCGTATT
>JBLIKS010000177.1:0-6241 GCA_047635555.1 Candidatus Azotimanducaceae bacterium | reverse complement strand
CCAAACAGCGGTCTACGCAACGACATCGCTCGCCGACACCGGGCGAGCAACGTCGGTGTTCAACACGGTGCGCCAGATCGCCTACACGGGTGGCGTGGCCATTGCAGTCACCGTGATCGCTGCACGACTGTCGTCGGTCGGTGGCGACAACGCTGCGGCTGCCGATCGGCTCGGCGCATACCAAACGGGGTTCCTCACGTGCGGCCTCCTCATCGTGCCGGCCGTTGCAATCAGCCTTCGATTGCGTGACGACGATGTCGCAGCGACACGCGGGCTTCGGTCACAACGCGACGCCGATTCTGTCTGATCAGAAACTTTGCCGCACCGCTCAAATTGGCTCAGTCGGACCAATCCGGTTCGAACGCCGCTCGGCCAGTGTCGACGTAACGGGTATGCCCCACGATGTTCCACCGAGCGCCCGCGACGTGCTCGGTGTCGTCGGGCGAGATCGCCAGTAGCCGGTAACCGATCGGGTCCAAAATGACACGTCGCGGCGCGTCGGTGGCCAAGTCGAGGGCGATATGAACAGCGGTCGACGGACCGACTTCGGCGAGGTGCCCACCGACGACAGCTGTCATCGGACGATGTAAGTGGCCGCACAAAATGCGATCGATTCGGTGTGCCGAGATGACCTCGATGAATGAATCCAGACCGACAAAGCCACCTTCGTCCATCCAGTCGATGCCTGACTTGAATGGTGGGTGGTGCATGGCCAAAAGAGTCGGCCCAGGGTGATCGGCGCTGAGCGCTGCATCGAGCCACTCGAGCCGCTCGGCGTCGATTTCGGCACCTGACTCGCCCTCCCGCGTGGAGTCGAGCCCAACGATCCGCACCTTGCCAACATTGGTCACCCAGCTGCTGTGTTCGGCATCAGCCCACGGGTGCTCGGGAAAGCAACTTCGCAGCCTTTTCCCCTCATCGTGATTCCCCGACAGCGGAAGTACCGGTGCCGAGAGCGGTGCGAGTAACTCGGCCAGCTCCTCGTACTCGCGGGGCGCACCCCACTGGGCAAGATCACCGGTGGCAATCACGGCGTCAACTCGGGGCGACTCTGCGTTGATCGACGCGACTGCAGCGGCCAGCCGACCGTTGTGATCGGCGTACAGCACCTCAGTCGTTGCCGGATCGGTGACATGTGTGTCGGTCAACTGTGCAACCAACGTCAGGTCACGCATTCTGGCCTCCTTCGACGATCGAAAGGTGGACGAAGACGGCTGCACTGCAAAGCGACGGGTGGATGCGCACTGCCTCAGACTACGAAGTTGGGCAACGGCTCGGAGCAGCGAACCCCCTGTCCTGAGGGGATTTCAATGACTTTTGCACTGTCGCACTCTCAAGGCCGACCCAGAACGCGCCGCACGCCTCGATCACTCCCAGTTCGAGGCCCATCAGCAAGACTCATGGCGTGGTACATCGCATCGGCATCATCGGCCTGGGCACCGTCGGCGCTCGCTTCGTCGACCAGTTCAACCTGCACAACGACTTCGACCTCGTCGCCGCCTGGGACCCAGATCGCGACGCCTGCGCAGCACACCGCGACAGCGTCGCTATTGTCGATGACGCAGCATCGGTGATCGCCCTCGCCGATGTTGTTTACATCGCTGTTCCACCGTTGTTCCATCGCGAATACGTGGAGGCCTGCGTCGCTGCCGGCGTCGGAGTGTTCTGCGAGAAGCCGCTTGGCATCGACGTCACCCAGAGCCGCGCCCTCGTCGAGCTGGTCGCCACAAGTGGTGTTCCGGCTGGCGTCAACTTCGTGTTCAGCGCAGCCCCCTCAGCTGTCGAGCTGGCGGAGCGCATCAAACAGGGCGCCATTGGCGACATCGTTCGCGGGGACCTGAGGCTGCACTTTGCCGAATGGCCGCGTGCGTGGCACGCCAAGGCGCAATGGTTGAAGCTCCGGGATCAGGGCGGGTGGATCCGCGAAGTCGTGTCCCACTTCCTCTTTGTTGCCAACCGAGTACTCGGACCGCTCACGCTCGACCATGCCATCGTGACCTTTCCCGACGGGGCAGACGGCCAGCTCAGCGAGATCGACGCGCTGGCACGCCTGTCCTCACCCAGCGGGACACCACTCGTCCTGATCGGTACCGGCGAAGGCATCGGACCTGACGTGGTTGACCTGACAATTCGTGGCACAACCGGCTCGCTCCGCCTCGTCGACTGGTACCACCTGCAGTCGAGCGACGGAGGCGACTGGCAGCACCTCCTCGGAACCGACCGTGCCGAGCTCGGAGCGAATGCCTACGGCGGTCAACTCGGCGAACTGTCGAAGATGCTCAGTGGCGAGCCACATTCGATTGCCACGTTCGCTGAAGCGCTCGCTGTCCAAGAACTCGTCGAGCAGATGCTTGCCTGAACACCCGCCCCAATCGCTCACACAGAACCCTGCCCAAACGCTCACGCCCGCCCGATCAGGCAGGTTCGCCCCCTACCTTGGTCGTAGCCTCGACAAGATGAGCGATTCCGCCGCCGGACTGCAGATCGAGCCCATTATCGACACCTCCATCGCCGCCCGTTTGCGGGCCGCGATGCCCGACGATGTCGACTATGCGTCAGCGCGTGTCGTCGATGAACGGTCAGAACATCTGATGGTCCGCCAGAACACGCTCGAGCCAATCTTCAACGAGTTCGACACCGGCGTAATGATCTCGATCTGGAACGGCGGCGGCCTCGGTTACGCCGCGACGGCTGATCTCTCCGATGCCGGCCTGCGCCGCGCCGTCGACACTGCCCGCTACTGGGCGACCGTCACCGCCGGCAGCATGGTCACCGCAACACCGCCACCGGATCACGCCACCGGCACCTACCGTTCACCCGTTGAAATCGACTGGAACACGCTCCCTCTCGATGCCCGGCTGGAGTTGCTGCACAAGCAATCACGATTGCTCGGTATCGACGAACGCATCGTCGATTGGTCGGCACGCCTCACCCGACGCAACGTCGACACGCTGCTCGTCACACGTGGCCGCAACGGCGAGTCAGGTGAGGTCGAGCAGCGATTCAGCTTCGTTTACCCAGGTATGCGCGCCACGGCCAATGAGGGGACAAACACCCAGACCCGCACGTTCGGGGCCAACGCGTTCTGCGGCCAGGGCGGTGCCGAGGTGCTCGGCCGATTCGGGTTCGGCGATGCTGCCAGTCGAGTCGCAAACGAAGCACTTGAGCTTCTCACCGCACCCAACTGCCCGAGTGGTGTTATGGACATTCTGCTCGCACCCGACCAAATGATCCTGCAGATCCACGAATCGATCGGCCACCCGCTCGAACTCGACAGGATCCTCGGCGACGAGCGCAACTATGCGGGCACCAGCTTCGTCACGCCCGATATGTTCGGAAAGTTCCAATACGGATCGGAACTGCTCAACGTGAGCTTCGATCCAACCGTGCCCGGCCAACTCGCCAGCTACGGATTCGACGATGACGGCAGCCCGGCGACCAAGCAGTTGCTGATCGAGAACGGCGTGCTCAAGCGTGGCCTCGGCGGTGCAATCAGCCAGCAACGCAGTGGGCTTGATGGCGTGTCGAACTCCCGAGCGGCCAGCTGGAATCGGCCGCCGATCGACCGGATGGCCAATCTCAACGTCGAGCCCGGTGACAGCACCGTCGACGAACTCATCGGTTCGATCGAGAACGGCGTGTATATGCACACCAACAACTCTTGGTCGATCGACGACAGCCGCAACAAATTCCAGTTCAACTGCGAGTACGGCCAGAAGATTGAGAACGGCGAGATCGTCGGCACGGTCCGCAACCCTGGTTACCGAGGCATCAGCCGCAACTTCTGGACGAACCTCACCGGCGTCGCTGACATGCACAGCTTCACTGTGATGGGCACGCCGAACTGCGGCAAGGGCGAAATGAACCAGATGATCGGTACCGGCCATGCGTCGCCGGCCTGCAAGTTCTCCGACATCGAAGTCTTCGGAGCCGAAGCATGACGAACACCAGCTCCGGCACCAACGCCTACTTCGACGAACTCGTCACCGCGGCCACGGCCAAACTGCAGGGCGACGAGGTACTGCTGGCCAACCTCGCAGGCGAGCGCACCGACTTCATCCGCCTCAACAACAACGACGTCCGCCAGGCCGGGACCGTCGACCAGCAGAAGCTGTCGGTTGACCTGATCGAAGGCAAGCGACATGTCGGCGGGTCGATCAACCTGACGAGCGATCGCGCCATGGACGAAGCTCGCCTCACTGCACTGCTCGGCCAACTTCGCGACCAACGCCGGCTCGTGCCCGACGATCCGTATCTCATGTACAACACCGAGCCGACGTCGACCGAGAGCATCAAGGCCGGCAACATCCCCGCGCCTGACGCTGCGCTCGCTGACATCCGCTCGGCAGGCCAGGGCAAAGACCTCGTCGGAATCTACGCATCGGGCGACACGTACAACGGCTTCGCCAACTCACTCGGTCAACGCAACTGGTTCCAGTCGTCGACGTTCAACCTCGACTGGTGCTTCTACCTGCGCGCCGACAAGGCAGCGAAAAATCTCTATGCGGGCTTTGATTGGAACGACGACGCCTTCGCTGGCAAGGTCGACTGGTCGGCGCAGCAGGTCGCTGCGCTCGCTCGCGATCCGAAGGACCTCGGGCCCGGCGAGTACCGCACGTACCTCGCTCCACGAGCGATGGAAGAAGTGATGTCGCTGCTCTCGTATTACGGCGCCTTTGGGAAGCGCGCCCACGAGACCAAACAGTCGCCGTTCCTGCGCATGCTGGCTGGCGACGCAACATTGTCGCCGCACGTCTCGATCAGCGAGAACACTGCCGGAGGCGTTGCTCCGAACTTCCAGTCGGCCGGTTTTGTCCGCCCCGACGCCGTCGACCTCGTCATCAACGGCAAGATCGGCGACACACTCGTGTCACCCCGGTCCGCACAGGAATACGGAGTCGCAACGAACGGCGCCCACAGCGGTGAGTACCCCGAGTCGCTTGCCATGGCCCCTGGTTCGATTCCGACCGGTGGCGTCGCCGAGGCACTCGGCACCGGGCTCTTCGTTGGCAATCTCTGGTACACAAACTTCAGTGACATGTCGGCATGCCGCACCACGGGCATGACTCGGTTTGCCACGTTCTGGATGGATCAAGGCGAAATCGTTGCACCGGTCAACGTGCTGCGCTTCGACGACACGGCATTCAACATGCTTGGCGCACAACTCGAAGGCCTCACCGACGAGGCTGAAGTCCTCCTCGATCCAAGCACCTACGTGGAACGCAGCACCGCCAGCGCCCGCCTCCCCGGGGCACTCCTCACCGGTATGCGTTTCGTGCTCTGAGCCATGCCGGTGAAATCCGAGCGGTGACCGACTGCTGTGCGATGAAATCTCGGGACGCTGCGAGGCGGAATCCGCCGTCTTTCGTCCCGAGTTCCCTGCGCTTGTCACCGTCCTGTTCCCTGCAACCCGGTCAGGCTCAGCCGCCTAGCCTGGGGTGATGACCCGGATCGATCGGCCGATGCTCGGCGCCTACGCCGCAAAGCAGTGCCCGTTTCGGCTGTTTCGCGAGAACGACCCGACCGAATCCGCTGTCGCTGCCGAACCAGACGAGGCGCTCCAAGAACTGTTCGATGACGGCATCACGTTCGAGGCGGACATCGTTGCGGAGTTGGTTGAACGGTTCGGTGCCGACGTCTGCGAAGTTCCGGCACGGGGCGCCGCCAGCCACGACGAGCGCCGCGCAATCACCGATGCTGCACTTGCTGCGGGCACGCCGATCATCCTCGGCGCACTCATGCAGCCCGACGTCGATGCCGGAAGGCTCGGCGAAATCGACCTCCTGCTGGCCAGCGGTGATGTCATGCCGTCAGGTGCCGCCGTCTACCTGCCGATCGACGTGAAGTCGCATCGCTGCACGTCGAACCTCAAGGAAGGGGAAGGTCCGATCGGGCCCGTGCACGATCTGAATCTGGTCGACCCGAGCGTGATTCCCGGCCTCAGCCCCAAGTACCGCGAAGACGACTGCCTCCAACTCGCCCACTATCACCGACTGCTTCAGGTACACGGGCACGCCCCGGCCGATCATTCGGGCGTGCCAGTTCGTGCCGGGATCCTCGGCTCCGAACGCGTCGTGGCCTGGTTCGAGTTAGACATACCAAAATTTGGCACCGTGACTCCGCAGGTGGGCGAAGACGCCGACGGCACCACGAACATTTCGTTCCACAAGCGACAGCGATCGACCGCACGCACCGCTCTCGACCGCTACGACTACGAGTTCGCATTTCGCCACCGCATCGT
>JBLIKS010000176.1:0-6291 GCA_047635555.1 Candidatus Azotimanducaceae bacterium | reverse complement strand
GCGAGATCGCATCTCACAGAAGGCCCCACCCGGCAATGTCGTGCTGCCGAGACAGAAGTCATCGGAAGGATCGGGACCGTCGTACGTAGCTTGATCTTGTTCTATTCCCCTCCATTCGTCCCCCCCCCCCCAGGAGTAACAGCATGTCAACATCACTGATCAACACCGCGGTCCAGCCGTTTGCAGCGACCGCATTCCACAACGGCCAATTCGTCGACGTGACCGACGCCGACATGCGCGACAAGTGGTCGATCGTGTTCTTTTACCCTGCCGACTTCACGTTTGTCTGCCCGACAGAACTTGGTGACCTCGCTGATCACTACGCCGAGTTCCAGCAGCTCGGTGTCGAGGTCTACGCAGTGTCGACCGACAAGCACTTCACGCACAAGGCCTGGCATGACAGCAGCGAGACGATCAACAAGATCACCTACCCGATGATCGGCGATCCCACCGGCGTCATCACCCGCAATTTCCAGGTCATGATCGAAGATGACGGCCTCGCAGAGCGCGGCACCTTCGTGATCGACCCCGACGGCAAGATCCAGATCATCGAGATCAACGCTGGCAACATCGGTCGGTCTGCCACCGAACTGCTCCGCAAGGTCAAAGCCGCCCAGTACGTGCGGGCCAACCCGAACGAGGTCTGCCCCGCCAAATGGGAAGAGGGCGAAGCCACGCTCGCGCCCTCGCTCGACCTTGTCGGCAAGATCTAGCCCGATCGGACTGAACACATGATTCTTGACGCCCTCCTCACCGAGGCACTCCGCTCGCATCTTCCCAAGATCGTCGAACCGATCGAATTGGTTGCTTCGCTCGACAACTCGCCGACCAGCGCGAAGATCACCGAGCTCCTCGGTGAGTTGGACGTCTTGTCTGCCGACATCAATGTGCGCTTCGACGGCTCCGCCGAACGGCGCCCCTCGTTCCGTATCACCCGAGTCACTGACCCTCATGCGTCGGTCACCTTCGGTGGTGTGCCACTTGGCCACGAATTCACCTCGCTTGTCTTGGCGCTTCTGCAAGTCGGGGGCCATCCATCGACCGCTGATGCCGATCTACTCGATCAGATCCGTGGCATCGAAGGAACGCATCGCTTTGAGACGTTCTTCTCACTGAGCTGCCAAAACTGCCCCGACGTCGTGCAGGCGCTCAACCTGATGAGCATCATCAACCCGAACATCGAACATGTTGCCCTTGATGGCGGCGCGTTCCAAGACGAAGTTGCAGCTCGTGAAGTAATGGCTGTACCAACGGTGTTCCGCAACGGCGAAAAGTTCGGTCAGGGCCGGATGACCCTCGAAGAACTCGTCGCGATGATCGATTCCCGGAGTAGCGATCGCGCGGTCGAGAAAATCGCCGCCATGGACCCGTTCGACGTCCTGATCGTCGGAGGCGGCCCGGCCGGTTCTTCCGCCGCGGTCTATGCCGCCCGCAAGGGACTGCGGACTGCCATTGTGGCCGAACGCTTTGGTGGGCAACTCCTCGACACGATGGGTATCGAGAACCTCATTTCCACGCCCTACACCGAAGGTCCAAAGCTTGCTGCGGAGCTCGAAGACAACGTCCGGAATCACCAAGTCGAGATCATCACGGCGCAGCGCGCCGAGCGTATTGATCCGGCCCCACGGATCGGCGGCCTCCATACGCTGACGCTGGAGAGCGGCGCTGCACTGCAGGCGCGTTCGTTGATCATCTCCACTGGCGCACGCTGGCGCCGCATGGGTGTCCCCGGCGAAGCCGAGTACGCGAACCGCGGCGTGGCGTATTGCCCGCACTGCGACGGCCCGCTGTACAAGGGAAAGCGCACTGCAGTCATTGGCGGTGGGAACTCTGGCGTCGAGGCTGCGATCGACCTTGCTGGCATCGTCAAGCACGTCACGTTGCTCGAGTTTGGTGACGAGCTGCGCGCTGACGAGGTACTGCAAAACAAACTACGCAGCCTCTCGAACGTCACAATCGTCACCAGCGCCATGACCACCGAGGTGCTCGGCGACGACAAGAAGGTCACTGCGCTCACCTATCGGAGTCGTGCTGACGAGACTGACCACCAGGTCGACCTCGACGGGATCTTCGTCCAGATTGGCCTCTTGCCGAACACGGAATGGCTTGACGGAACCGTGCAGCTCTCTGAACACAACGAGATCATGATCGACGGCCACGGTGCCACGTCGGTACCCGGCGTGTTCGCCGCTGGCGACTGCACCACAGTGCCGTTCAAGCAGATCGTCGTGTCGATGGGCGCTGGTTCCACAGCAATGCTTTCCGTTTTTGATCACCTCATTCGGACTCCGCAAGACACCAACGTCAGCGCCTGAGCTCGGGCTCGGCTGGTACGCCGAGCCCGAGCGAGAGCCGTCACGTCGATAGACGGAGCCGTTCGCCATAGGTGCATAGCGGAGCAAAGCAGGAAATTCTGCTAACCAAACGGGCCGTTCTCGACAATCGAGAACATTTGATAGCCATCTACGACGTGTTCTTCAGCGCCCCTGGCAGGAATCGAACCTGCGACACACGGTTTAGGAAACCGATGCTCTATCCACTGAGCTACAGAGGCGGGGCCGGCGCGAAAGTTGGGAGAAAACCCCCTCGGTTCGTGGGTGCCGGCAACGTGGACCGATTGTAGAGGCCGGTTGCCGATCCGAGTCTGCTTTCCGTATGGCATGTTCATCTCAAAGAGTGCTCGTCCCGAGAGAGCAAGCAAACCGTCGATGCCGTCTTCGTGCTGATCAGAGATCCCGCTCTCGCTACCTCGTTGAGATCGTGGTCGACTTGAATCCAGGCGACCCCACCCAGCCGCACTTGCGGCCCAAGCCCAGTCGTTTCGATGTCGACAATGATGATCCGATCGAAATCTGCTGCCCGCATGGTGCGAACGTGTTGGGGGTGATTCGACGCGCGTCTGTCGTGTCCGCTCTGGCCTGCCCTATCGCGATGTCGCAGAATTCCTCGACCAACGCAACAGTGCCCCCGAAGGCTGAAGGTGGCGTAACTTGGTTGGGGCTGGAATGTCTGATCCACCGCTTGCCCGGCAGCGGCTCGCGAACCTCGCAATTGAAATGAAGGAGAGCTAGCTATGCAAGACGTCAAGTGCCCGCACTGCGGTCAGACATTCAGCATCGACGGGGCCGGGTTCGCAGAGATCCAAAAACAGGTCCGCGACAGCGAGTTCGAGCGCGATTTACACGAGCGGCTGAAGCTCGCCGAGCTGGATAAGCACAGCGCGGTGGCGCTGGCAGAGGCGAAGGCGGTGAACGAACTGCAGAAAGCAGCAGCGGCCAAGGATTCACAGATCCAGCAGCTGATCGCGAAGCTCGACGCTGGTGAGATTGAACAAAAGCTGGCAATCACCGCCGCAGTCGGTGCGGTCGAAAAGGAGCGCGACGAGCTGAAGAATGGTCTGAACCGGGCGGAGTTCGAGAAGGCGCGCGACGAAAAGTCTCTGAGGGACAAGTACGAGACTCAGATCAAGGATCGCGATGAGTCGATCGAACGGCTTCGGGATATGAAGGCGCGGCTCTCGACAAAGATGGTCGGGGAAACCCTCGAACAGCATTGCGAGACCACGTTCAACCAGCTCCGCGCCACCGCTTTTCCCCGTTCCTACTTCGAAAAGGACAATGATGCGCGGGCCGGCAGCAAGGGCGACTACATCTTCCGGGAGTCCGACGAGGCTGATACTGAAATCGTTTCAATCATGTTCGAGATGAAGAACGAGACAGACGGAACTGCGACGAAGCGTAAGAACGAGGATTTTTTCAAAGAGCTCCACAAGGATCGAGTCGAGAAGGGCTGCGAGTACGCGATCTTGGTTTCCTTGCTGGAGCCAGACAGCGAGCTCTACAACTCGGGGATTGTCGATGTTTCTCACCGCCATCCGAAGATGTATGTCGTTCGGCCGCAGTTCTTCATCCCGATCATCACGTTGCTGCGCAACGCTGCGTTGAGTTCGCTGAAGTACAAGTCGGAGCTGGCGTTGGTGAAGTCGCAGAACATTGACGTCACGAACTTCGAGGATGACCTCGAGACGTTCAAGGACGCATTCGGGAAAAACTACGACCTCGCATCTCGGCGCTTTCAGACTGCGATCGAAGAGATCGACAAGTCGATCGACCACCTGGAGAAGACGAAGAAGGCACTTCAGGGAACCGATCGAAATTTGAGGTTGGCGAACGACAAGGCGCAAGACGTGACGATCAAGAAGTTGACGCGTGGCAACCCGACGATGGCAACCAAGTTCGCCGAGTTAGATGGTTCGGATACCCCTCATACCGAATAGCGGATAGCGGATAGCGGAGCGTCTCGACCGCTGGTTGGCGGAGGAGGGCCCCAATCGCGGCCGGATCGGCCGCTGCAACGGTGCCCGTGTCGTTGGGTCATCCGACCTGGCGGTCTTTGCCTGCCCAATACGGTTCGCGCAGGTCCTTTTTCAAGATCTTTCCGGCACCCGACTTGGGCAGCGGATCTTCGGCGCCCCGGATGACAACGGACCGCGGCAGCTTGTAGCCGGCAAGCCACTCGCGACACGATGCAATGAGTTCGTCAGAGGTCAGCTCAGCTCCCGGCTTCAGGACCACTTCGACGTGGACCGTCTCGCCCCACTCCTCGTGGGGGATTCCAAAGACAGCGGCCTCGGCAACCGACGGGTGGTGATAAACGGCGTTCTCGACTTCGGTCGTGTACACGTTCTCACCACCTGAAATGATCATGTCTTTGGCACGATCCACGATGTAGAGGTAGCCGCCATCGTCGGCGTATGCCACGTCACCGGACCGGTACCAGCCGTCGACCAGCGCGTGCGTCGTCTCGGCTTCTCGGTTCCAATAGCCGCGCATGATGTTCGGGCCCTGAATGTAAATCTCGCCAGCCTCACCAACCGACGCGAGGCTCCCATCCGGGCGACGGACCTCGGTTCGAACACCCACAACCGGCGCACCTGCAGAACGCAGACGGCTCGCATACGGCTCTTCGCCGCGGGCCCCGCGTGCATGGGTTTCTTCGTCGAGCCAGCTGACCAGTGGCGAGGCTTCGGTCATGCCGTACGCCTGGGCGAAGCCGCAGCCAAACGCCTCAAGGGCCTGACGTTGAACTTCGCCGGGCATTGGCGAAGCGCCGTACACCACGACCCGCATGGATGAGATGTCGGCATCTGCCAGACCACCGTGGGCGAGCACCATCGAGATCATGGTGGGCACAAGCAGCACCATCGTGCAGTGTTCGTCAGCAAGCGCAGCGATGGTCGCTGCAGGGTCAAAGGCTGGAATGAACATATGCGTCCCGCCGGCCCAGGTGAGCGCGTACGCAAGTGCACCGTCGGCGAGGTGGAACTGTGGCGCGGCATGGAGGTAACGGTCGACCGGGGTGATGCGCGCGTGCAACGCCATGTGTAGTGCGTTTGCGGTGAGGTTGCGGTGCGTGAGGATGGCGCCCTTGGGGAGCCCGGTCGTGCCGCCGGTGTAAAAAATCGCCGCAATGTCTTCCGATTCCAGCTCTGGCAACTCAATCGGTGGGGTGTCAACCATCGACTCGTAGGCAATGGTGCCGTGCGGGGCTTCGGTGCCGGGGCCGACCCACACCAGCGTGTCAATCGAAGCGACCTTGTCGCGGAGTTGTCGGGCAACCGGCAGGAACGTCTCATCGACGAACAACACTTTGACCTGGCTGTCATCGCAGATGAATCGGAGCTCTTCGGGCGCGAGGCGGAAGTTGAGGTCGTTCATCACCATCGCTGCAACAGGGATCGCAAACCACAGCTCAAGGTGACGAGCCGAGTTGAGCATCAAGACACCAACGCGGTCGCCACGGTCGAGATCGAGGCCGTTGAGCCCCGACGCCAGCCCTGCAACTCGCCGTGCGACTTCGGCCCAATCACGACGTTCACCGGTGCCGATGTCGACGGTGGCGGCGCCGTGCGGATTGATGTTCGCGGCCCGGTCAAGAACCCAGGCAATGGTCGGATCGTTCGTTGGCATTGGGGATCTCCTAGTTTGCTGACTTCTCATACAGCGTCACGACCGCCGCGCCGCCGAGACCAATGTTGTGCTGGAGCGCTCGGGTCGCATTGGCAACCTGACGCGACCCTGCTTCACCGCGTAATTGCCAGTTCAGCTCAGCACATTGCGCAATTCCGGTTGCACCGAGCGGATGGCCCTTCGAGATCAGGCCGCCTGACGGGTTGACGACCCAGCGGCCACCGTAGGTCGTGGATCCATTTTCGATAAGTTCGGCACCGCGACCGACCGCGCACATGTTGAGCGCCTCGTAGGTCAGCAACTCGTTGGGCGAGAAGCAATC
>JBLIKS010000175.1:0-6292 GCA_047635555.1 Candidatus Azotimanducaceae bacterium | reverse complement strand
CGTCGTGCCGATCGGGCCACCCCAGCGGTGCGTGAAGTCGAGGCCCTCGAGCTGTGGGAACGTCGAGAAGAACTGCTCGGCAAGTGCCCCGTGAGTTTGCGTGCTCTGCTCGTGGCGGGCGTCAACGTTGCTGTTGAAGTGGTACGTGGCGTCGTAGCCACCCCACAGAATGCGACCGTCTGCGGTACGCCGCGTGTAGTGGAATTGGTTCGCAGCTTCGTCGATTCCCTCCCAGCGGCTCCACCCAATCGACGCCTGCTGCTCGTTGGTCAGCGGCTCGGTCATCAGGACATGGTCATAGACCGGGATGATCCGTCGGCGGCTGGCTCGCACCGGGCTGGGATACGCATTCGTCGCGACGATCACGCGATCGGCGCGCACCGACCCCGTCTCGGTCGCCACACTGAGGCGCCCATCGAGCTCATCGATATCAACGACTGGGCTCTGTTCGAAGATTGAGCCACCGAGGTCGAGAACGAGCCGGGTGAGCCCCCACACGAGCTTGGCCGGATCGACGAGCCCGCCGTAGCCCTCTGAAAGCAGCGCACCGACAAAGAGCGGTGAGTTGATTCGGGCACGTGTCTCGTCAGCGTCGAGCATTTGAACGCTGTCACCGGTGGCGGTGAGCACGGGGATCCCTGCAGCGAGATCTTCAAGTTGCCATTCCTCAGTGGCGACGTCGAGCCAATCGACTGAACGGTAGTCCGCGTCGATGTGATGGTCGATGAGGCACTGTTGGAGGTCGGCGAAGTTCTGGTCGCCGAGGCGGACAATCGAGTCGAGCTCGTCAGGCCAGTGCCGGTGGGCATTCTCAGCACCGTGCGCGATCGAGGCGTCGAGCATGCCGCCATTGCGCGTGCTCGCCCCACAGCCCACGGAGCCCGCTTCGACAATCGCCACCCGGCGGCCAGGCGCTGCGGTGAGGGCGTGGATCGCTGCCCATAACCCGGTGAATCCGCCGCCGACGATGGCGAGGTCGGCGTTGATCTGCCCGTTCAGGCGCTGCGCGCCGTCTGGGGCGTCCGGGCGATCGGTCCAAAACGCGTACGGACGCGCGGCAGACAATGCTGTCTGAGGTGACCATCCGCGCAGATCCATGTGGCATTCTCTCAACGTGTCGACCGGAAACAGCGGAGCCCCGCCGCTCTCTCATCTTTTTGTGTACGGAACTCTGCAGCCGGGCGACGTCCGCTGGCACTTTCTCGAACCCTTCGTCGTCGACGAGGGCTGGGCCGACAGTGCGCCCGGGCAGGTATTCGACACCGGCCTTGGATACCCCGGCGCACAGTTCGAGAGCACGAGCAGCAGCGCGGTCATCGGTCGGACATACGCGCTGCTCGAATCATCAATCGACCAATGCCTCAAGGTGCTCGACGCGGAAGAAGGAACGGTTGGCGGCGATTACCGCCGAATCATCGTCACCACTGCCAAAGGTGTGCGCGCGTGGGCCTATCAGTACGGCGGCGGGCTTGAACTGACGCCGATCGTCAGCGGCAACTGGTTCGAGCGCTGACGAACGTCTGGACTGCTTGCGTGTCCTTGTACTCAATCAGTCTGGTTGGTCGATCCGGTGTGCTTCTTCACTGACCGTCGCGCTTGTGCTGATTCTTCCCACCATGTCGGTGTGATCGTCGGGCGACGAGTCGTCGTGGTCGCCCAACCGGTGCTGCAGCATCAGGCTGTTTTGTTGCTGCGATCAGATCATCGGTCAGGTTGTCCCAGAGATTCAGCACTTGCCAGGCGTATGACGTCTCGGCACCGACCTCGCTGCTCCCCGCTGGTCGGACATCAAACGTGTGCGCCCCTTCGCCGACGTCGGCGGGGTCATCGGCGAACGCGAATGAGGCGAACCGATCGATTGTCGTCGCACCTGGCCCAACCGGTCGTCAGCCTGCGTAGTAGCCGTTGACGTCGACAATGATTTGGGTTGCTGTCGAGGTGTACAGACAGACCTTGCCGCCCGTACCGATCTTGGCCGTCACAGCGTTCGCGATTGTCTGGTTGGCGCGTTCATAGTTGAGGTTGGAAGCATTCGGTCGTGTGGTTCCGCACGGGTAGGCGGTAACGAAACCGCCCCCTTTGGTGCTGGTGACTGCAATGTTCATCACCACCGCGTCAGCATCAGATGCGACGCCACCACGTCCTGCAACAGTGAGTTCAGTCACCGTTCCAGCCGCGCGCTCACCAATCTCCCAGAACTGTCCATCAACAGTCGTCGGTTGACCAACCCGCGATTCCAGCAACCGTGCCGGAGACAACGGCACGAACAGCGCAGTGGACGACGGCTCGCCGAACGCCTCGCCGAACTGTTTGATGAATGAATCCAGCGCCTCAGAATCGACTCCGGGCGTGTTCGCAGGAGTCAGTTCCTGCCTGATCTCATCTGGGTCGAAGCCCGGATTGTTCGGGTCGATGACAACGAACTCGGCGCTCGTCGTCGAGACTTCGCCATCGAGCAGACTGCTGGTCATGCTGATCGCCAGCGGGTGGCTTCCCGGCGTGGCAATGTCGGTGTTGACCGCCATCCGGACTCGGGCCGTCGATTCGGGGCCCACGGTGACTGAAACCATCTTGTCGACGGGAAGGTCGGTGGTGAGGTTCAGTGTGTACTTCGCCGACGTCTTCGAGATGTTCGTGATGTCGATGAGGAGGTTCTGCTCGCCGGTCGCTCCGACGAACGTGTAGAACCCGGCCAAACCAACGGTGCCGTCGCCCGGCGCTGACAGCACTCCGAGCGCCACGGCCTGGTCATAGGTCAATGAGTCGTCGGCTGGTGTCGTCGTCGGAAGTCCCGCCGCCCCGGCACCGCCCACGGATCCCCCGTCGAACCGGATGTTCTTCCAGTCGTCATACGGCGCGCCACCCGAGTAGTTGAGAAGAGGCGCCGTCGGCAGACCAACCAGTTGATAGGTGTAGTTCATGATGCTCTTGTAAGCAGTTCCGCCTTGCCCAGTCCCGTCCTTACCACCACCGTGGTACAGATCCAGGTTGTGACCGAATTCGTGCATGAACGTGCCACGCTCTTGGGTTCTGGTGAACCCGCCCTTACGAAACGCCCCGTCGGTGACAATGAAGTCCCCACCAGGGATGCCCCGCGACAAACCAGACGAATTCGTGGTGTTGCCCTGGTAGCGGTCGGCGTAGACGGCGTAGTGGAAGACTTCGGCGCGAGCGGTCTCGAAGTTCGTCTTCTTCAAGGCGTCGAACTCGCCCCAGTCGTAGGCAGAAGAACCGAGGATCGGATCATGTGGCAAAATGTTCGCCCTGGTCCGCGTTCCCCACTTGGCTCCCGTGCGTGGATTCATCGTCGAGTCGGCACCTGCATCGATGTGCAGACGAATCGGGCCGCCCGGTGCGGCCGCGAAGGCCTTGACCACGTCATCGAGTGCGCTCTGCATCGGGCGGAAGTCTTTCCCGCCCTGACAAATGATGGGAATCTCAGTCACCGCACCCAGGCAGATCGCCGGCAGGACCATGGCGTCGACCTCGATGAATATGTCTTTGACGGCCGGGTCTGCGCCCATCGCCTTCAGGTCGAGTTCGATGATGCCGTCGTTGTTGATGTCGACACCGTTGGTCTCCCAGGAATCGGGAATCGCGTCGCCGTCAGTGTCGTGGCGTGATTGCGCTCCTTTGACGCACTCGATCCCGTTGAGCCACCGCATGTTGTCGATGAGAACAGCGGAGTCGGGTTCGAATCCGCCATCCTGGATCGCCAAGATCAACTTCATCGTCATGCCATCTGGGCCGAGTTCGACCGGCGTCAGGGCCAACAACCTCGGCGTGGAGAGATCCATCTTCGTGCCGGTCGTTGCATCGATCCCGAAGCCGGTGTACGCCGCCATTGGCCTTCCCGGAACATCCGTCGCGAAGTTGCGCGGGGCAATGACTTTGTAACCAGGAGTGGTTGCGTCGATCGGGGTCTGGTCGACCGTCAGTTCGCTCTGGTTGATTTCCGCGGTGAAAATGTCGTTGCCGTACTTGCCGTACTCACCGCTGTTATCGGGATTGGGCTCCGTCAGGAAGGCGAAGTCGAATGTCAGGCAACTCGCACCGCTCGGTGGGCGCAGAACCAGATCAACCCGTGTGAGGTCGCCTCCGTCGAGGCTGTCCGAGCCGTCGAGATCCTTGGAGGCAAGCTGGTCCGATGTGCCAACAACATCGTCAGCGAGACCTGTCGACAGGACCATGTAACTCGAACCCTCGGTGGGGAAGTCTCCAATCGGAGCGGTCCCGACGCCGTAGCCCCGTGAGTCAGACGACGTCGCCGTGCTCACGATTTGAGCAGCGGGCAGGTCGAGCGCCGCGGTAACGGTGACAGGCAGTGCAGCTGCGGCCACCGGCTGGGCGCCACTTGACGAGACGACAACAACCGTCGCAACCAAACCGACGGCAACCAGGACGCGACCCGTGCCAGAAAAACGCCGAACAGGTGATGAAATCATTGAAACGTCCAAAGGAACCTGCGGTTCAAGAAACTCAGGTTCGAGGCGACGGTAGCACGCTCACGGTAAGCAGTTGAGATTCCGGATTGCAGTCCATCAACTGAACCGCTCGCTCTCCAACAGCTGAGAGCGTAGGTACAGGGCCATCACGTCACGCGGCACGCGATCGATCACGCCGCGTCGCTGTTCGTCGCCGTAAGACAGCGCTGCAATGCCACTCGGGTCGGCTGCATCGTCGGCGTCCTTACGACAGATCACCAGCTCGCCGTCTGACGCTTGGTGCCACCAAAACCAGACATCGAGCATGGCGCCGCCCTCGTCGATGACGATGGCCCTGCACCCCTTGCGTTCGCTGTGCACCACCTCGAGAACCCGCAGCGCTGTTACTCCGAGTTCTCTTACTCGGTGCAGCGTGCCGTCCACGTGGGCACGGGCCTTCTCGAGGCGACGGGTCTGCATACGGCGCAAGATGGCTCGATCTTCTCACCAAGTGGGTACACGCTGCTCGCCGGGCCAGCAGAACAATCAGCTGGGTGCAAGAAGTTCGAGCACGTTCCACTCGATGTCGGCTGACATGTCGGGGTTGATCGGCTGGACGCAAACGTGGTCAGCGCCAGCGTCGTAGTGCGCCTGCACCCCGGCCCGCACCCGATCCTCGTCACCCCACACGACCACGGCATCGACGAAACGGTGGTCACGCTGCTCAATCTCTTCCTCGGTGAAGCCGAGACGGATCCAGTTGTTGCGATAGTTCGGCAGCGCGGCGTAACGGTCGATCTGCTGGTTGCCAGCCGCTCGTGCTGCGTCGGCGTCGGTCGTGAACACCACCTTCTGCTCGACACACAGCAGCGCATCAGGCCCAATGGCTTCACGCGCCATCGCTGTGTGCTCCGGTGTCGTCCAGTACGGGTGAGCACCGTCAGCAGCCGACGCCGACAGTTCGAGCATCTTCGGGCCCAGCGCAGCGAGCAGAACAAGCGGCTCGTCTTCGGGTGCGATACCGCGGTACGGCTGAGTTTCCATTGCTGCGAGGTAGTCCTGCATCTTGGTCAGCGGCTTGGAGTAGTCGAGGCCGCGCAGCCCAGCGACCATCGGCCCGTGGCTCACACCCAGGCCGAGCACGAAGCGGCCGCCCGTCTGCTCAGCGAGCGTGTTCGCTGCCTGCTTCATCGGCCCCGGATGACGGTGGAAAATGTTGGCAATGCCAGTGGCGTACTGCAGCGTTGTGGTCTGCGAGGCAAGCCACGCGATATGCGCGAACGGATCGCGGCCGATTGTGTCAGGAAGCCACAGGGTCGAGTAGCCGAGCGATTCGATGCGGCCAGCAGCCTCGGCGGCCTGTCCTGACGACATCCCATCGGTGAAATACCAGACACCTGTCGTGGACAGTCGGTCGCGTGCGGTCGTACTTGTAGCCGTGGTCATCCTGTGACCTTACGGAACCACAGCCTCCAACTTCGGGCTGTGGGAAACTGGTGCTGTGCAGGTGGCCCTCGTGCTGTTCCCCGGTGTCTCGATCGACGAGTGCGAAGCCTTCGCGCTCGCCTTTCGGCAGCTCACCCTGTCCGGGCTGGCTGATTCTCAACTCATCGGTGTCGGAGCTGTTCGAGGCGAAGTCGTCGGCATCGGTGGGCGACGCAACGTCGAGCAAACCTTTGCCGAAACCCTTCGGCCCGATGTCGTGTTGGTCCCCGGCGGCATCGGGGTCGAGCGAACGTCGCACGACGAGGCGTTGCTCGCATGGCTCCGGAGCGTCGAGCCGTCATGCCAATGGATGGCGGCCAGCTCGACCGGCACTGTCGTGGTCGCCGCTGCCGGGCTATTGGCCGACCGGCCCGCGGCCACGC
>JBLIKS010000174.1:0-6294 GCA_047635555.1 Candidatus Azotimanducaceae bacterium | reverse complement strand
AGCGACTCGGGGAGCTGTTCGATGCCCAGCTCAGCGAGCACGTCGTCGCCGATCTCGAAGAGGTTTGCATCGGCTTCGTCGGGGAGCTCGTAGCCCTCCTTGACGCCCTTCATCCCGGCCGCCAGCATCAGGCTGAAGGCGAGATAGGGGTTGCACGTTGGGTCGGGTGAGCGGTACTCAAGCCGGGTCGCGGTCGGATTGCCTTTCTTCGCGATCGGTACACGGATCAAGCCGCTCCGATTGTTGCGCGCCCAGCTGACATGGACCGGAGCTTCGAAGCCGGGGACGAGTCGCTTGTAGCTGTTGACGGTCTGGTTGGTGACCGCGGTGATCTCGGGCGCGTGGCGCAGGAGGCCAGCCATGAAGGCCTTCGCGGTCGGCGACAGGTTGTAGGGGTCGTCGCCGTCGTAGAACGCGTTCTCGTCGTCTTGGAACAGGGAGAGGTGCACGTGCATGCCGGACCCCTGGATTCCTTCGAGTGGCTTGGGCATGAACGTGGCGTGCACGTTGTTTCTCGCAGCGACCTCGCGCACGGCGTGACGGAAGGTCATCATGCTGTCGGCCATCGTGAGGGCGTCGGTGTGTCGCAGATCGATCTCTTGCTGGCCAGGCGCGTCTTCGTGGAAGCTGTACTCCACCGGGATGCCCATTGCCTCGAGCGTGCGGATGGTTTTCTTGCGCAACTCGCCAGTGATGTCGTTGGTGGTGAGATCGAAAAAGCCGCCGTTGTCAATCGGCACGGGTGGGGCGCCGGGTGTGAGCGGTTCGAAATAGAAGAACTCGATGTCGGGTGCGACATAGAAAGTGAGGCCAGCTTCGTTCGCGGCCTTCATGTGGCGGCGCAGCACCTGACGAGGGTCGCCGGCGAACGGCGTGCCGTCGAGGTTGTAGATGTCACAGAAGATGCGTGCTTCGGGGACCTTGGGGTCGCCCCATGGCAGGACCTCGAACGTGTCGGGGTCGGGGATGGCGAGGACATCGGCTTCCTGGATGCGGGAGAACCCGTCGATCGATGAGCCGTCGAAGGTCATGCCATCGCTGAGGGCATTGTCGAGTTCAGCAGGGGAGATAGCGAAGCTTTTTAAGGTGCCGAGGACGTCGGTGAACCAGAGTCGAACCAAGCGAACCCCGCGTTCCTCCACGGATCGCAATACGTATTCCCGCTGCTGTTCACTACTCATTCGACCCAGTCTTTCAGATTGTTGCGAAAAATGGCGACGGGGTAGGGACACAAAGCCCCCACCCCGTCAGCCTCGTTGCTGCTGAGGCATTCAAAACTCAATGAGAACTGAGACGGGATCGGAAGGGAGCAGTCGGCCGTTCCGGACCGTCTCAGCTCACTTCTTTATTGCGGAGCAGATGGTCTCTGTCACGAGGCGAGCGACCGTGTAGGGGTCGATGTTGCCGTTCGGGCGGCGATCTTCGAGGTAGCCCTTGCCGTCGATCGAGCACTGCCACGGGATACGGACGGATGCGCCGCGGTCGGACACGCCGTAGCTGAACTGGTCGTGGCGCTGTGTTTCGTGGGCGCCGGTGAGGCGTTCCTCGACGCCGGCGCCGTAGTTAGCGATGTGCAGCGCAGCTTTCTTGCCGAGGGCCACGCAGCCAGCTTCGATGTGCTCCATGCCGCCGTCTTCGCGCATCTCTTTGGTCGAGAAGTTCGTGTGCGCACCGGCGCCGTTCCAGTCGCCCTTCACCGGCTTGGCGCTGATGTCGATGATGACGCCGTACTCCTCGGCGATGCGGTGCAGCAGGTAGCGGCCGATCCAGAGTTCATCGGCCACTTCGAGGAGGCCAACTGGGCCAACCTGGAATTCCCACTGGCCTGGCATCACTTCGGCGTTGATACCCGAGAGCGTGACTCCGGCTTCGAGGCAAGCGTCCATATGGTCTTCCGCGATATCGCGACCGGTGATGGCAATTTCGCCAACTCCGCAATAGTAGGGGCCCTGCGGTGCGGGGAAACCGTTGTCGGGGAAGCCGAGCGGCGAGCCGTCGGGCTTGAGCATCGTGTACTCCTGCTCGATGCCAAACATCGGCTCGTGCTTCTTGTACTTCCTGGCGGTACGTGCCGCTGCAGCACGGGTGTTGGTCGGGTGGGCTTTGCCGTCGACCAGCATCACTTCGCACATGACGAGGATGCTGCTGCCGCCACGAATCGGGTCAGGGAAAACGCGGGCGGGCTTGAGAACGCAGTCGCTCTTGTCGCCGGTGGCCTGGTTGGTGGAAGATCCGTCGAAGCCCCACAGGGGCATATCGGCAAGCTCGACTCCGTTGTCATCGTCTAAGACTTTCGTCTTCGAACGAAGCTGCGGGGTCGGCTCGGCGCCGTCGATCCAGATGTATTCAGCCTTGATAGCCACTGTGTGGTCCTCGAATTCTCTCGTTGGTGGGGCGCAACAAGGTTAGGCCACGTCCCGTGAACGACATGAATTGTGGCAGCAACGGCCCCGATTGGTATTGCGTCTCTGTGAACGGCGCGTGAATTGGAGTGGGGATTGGTGACCGGACACGGGTTCTGCGGAGCAGCCCGGTCGGGTCGGCTGCGCTACGGGACGACGATTGTGCGTTCGGTGAGATTGGGGTCGGCTGCGATTTGCTCGGCGGTGAATGCGACGTCACGCCAGTTCTTCTCGCTGAACCGATTTGTTTGTTGCTCGAACAGCGGCGACGTGCGGTCGCCGGTCTGCCCGTAAGCGGTGATCGCCCATGCCTGCAAGCCGTCACCGGAGTAGTCGACGGCGAGCATGAAGCTCGACCCAAAGTTGACCGGGGCGCCTTCGCCGCGGAGTGCACTGCCGGGTGCGACGGCATCGCCGCGCGCCAGTGATGGCTCAGAACTCGAGTTGTTGTTGCTCCACTTCACGACATTGGTGACGCCGTCGGCGTCAGTGCCGCCGTGCAGCGGGATGCGAATCCCGGAGCGCTGGGTGAACTGCGCTGCGCCGAGTGATGCATCGGCCGCAAACCCCGCCTTGGTCAATGTCTGGACCGCCCGAGCGATGGCTTGGAGGACTGGGTCGCCGTTGCCGATCGCAGCGGGAGTGGCAGGGACTCTGGGGGTGACTGTGGGGCGGGCCGGATCAAATTCGTCTCCGAAGAGCACGCCGGTCGCGGTGCGATCGGCATTGGTGAAGCGGGTCATCACCTCGCGCCATAGGAGCGAGCCGGAGCTTGCGAGGTCGTAGCGACCGTCCCAGACCGACAGCACGTCGCAGGCGGCCGAGATGTCGACGACTTCGGCGGGCAATGCAACCGTCTCATCGTCGGCGAGGACTGCGACGACTTCGATCAGCGGATTGGCGATGCATCGGTCGACGGCATTGGAGCGCAGCAGGAGTGCGGTCTGGGCTCGATTGTCAAAGACCGCGTCGCGGAGTTCAAGTCCAGAGAAGTTACCGTCGTCGCCGGAGAGGCCAAGCCGGTTGTCTGATGCGAGTACGGCGGCGTTCTGCCGGGTACGCATCGACAGCGGAGTGTTCTGCTCGCCGTGGAGGATCGAGAAGTCGCCCGTGGTGGTGAATTCGTCGCTCGACACCCAGAAGCTGTCGTTGGCGTTGAAGACGTAGTCGCTCCGTTCGACCATCGGCATCTCGCTGAACGGCACGAGCCCGTCGTCGCGAGCACCGGGAACGATTTCCCAAGCGAGCCGGCTGTCGGCTCCATCGAGGAGGACGACGCCGTTGTCGTACCCAATTTGAGTGATCGGATCGTTGAACAGCTTGGCGAGGTAGAGCTGCTCGCCTTCGGCGGAGAGGTTTGGCGTGGCAGAGGTATCGGCATACCAGACTCGCCCGTCGGCGCCCGTCGCGATTGTGTTGAACAGTGGGACGCCTTGGTGTTCTTCGAAGACGGCTTGCAGTTCGTCGAGGCTCTGTACGCCGATCATGTCGTGGTACTGCTCAATGAACTCGTCGTTATTGATGTTCGCGTCGCGGAAGGTGAGGACTGCCGAGTCAGTCCAGCCGAGGCCGGGGAAGTCGATGATTGGGCCGTACTCGCTGCGCCACAGGGTGCGTGTTTCCTTGTCGACCGAGCCGTCGGCACGCAAGATCGAGATGGTGAAGTCGTTCGATGTCATTGGACGGGACTCACCATCAACGAGGTACGACGTGTGTGACTCGGGGTCGAGTGTCAGGAGATAGGCCGTCAGCCGTTTGCCAGCTGAAACAGTGTGGGTCCACGCGACTCCCTCGGTGAATCCAATTCCGATGCCCGGCAGACCGAGGAGTTGAGCGCCGTAGATGTCGACCTCACCCGGAACGGTGAGGTGGGTTTCAGCGAATCGCAGTTCGCCTTCCCAGGGGAAGTGCGGGTTGGCGACGAGTAGCCCGCCGGTACCTGACGCCGTGCGTTCTTTGCCGACGGCCCATCCGTTACTGCCGAGGTCGATCGGCTCGAGCACCGAGAAATCTGGGGCGGCATCATCGACAGCGTCGGCGGGCTTGGTCGGGGCGAATCCACGGACTTCGTCAGCAACAGGAGGCTGCGCTGACGGGATGAATTCGGCGAACCGGGCACTGCTGGCGAGCAGGGCGATCGACCGTGCGTACACGTAGACCTCGACTGGCTCGACCGGCCGAACCCAAGGAGCGCCGTTGCACCAACCGGTGAGCCCATCGTCGCCTCGATCGGCGAGATGGGCGTTCCAACCTCCGGCGAATGCCTCGAACTGTGTGACCACGTTGCTCGAGGCGTCGTTGTAATCGGCCGTTGCGATGCTGGCGATATCGATGGAGCGCCAGGCAAAGTCGCTCTCGGTGTTCCGTCCCTCGTCGCCAGGGCCCAGGTTCTCTGACCGGACGCCGTAGACCTTCAGGATCTGATCGATGAGCGTGCAGCCGTGGTCTTGGGCGCTGACGAAGCCTTGGCCGTACGCCACGGATTCGAGGCTGTCGCCGATGATGTGGGGCACACCGTCGGTCGTCCGGCGAATGGTGACCTCGAGTCGAGGAGGAACCAGCGTGGTGGTGGTTGTGGTGGTTGTGGTGCTCGTGGTGCTTGTGGTCGTCGTGTCGCCCGATGTTGGCAGTGGGATCGAGCCCGGGCCCTCACCAGGGGTGCACGCGGCCGTGAACACCACTCCGATGATCGCTAAGGCCTTCCAACTCACACGACCAATAGTGCCAGAAGACCAGTCCGGATCTTCACCGAAGACCCCTGTTTGCCGGAATTTCTTCGCTGAGCCGGGCATCTTGGGCGGCTATCCTGTGGGGTGTGACGGTCCTGCGTGTCGCCCTCGCCCAACTCAACCCAACGGTCGGTGATCTCGACGGCAACCTTGCGAAGTTGATCGAGGCCTACGGCCGAGCCGAACGGGCCGGATGCGACATCGTCGCGTTCCCCGAACTGTCGGTCACCGGGTATCCGCCAGAAGACCTCGTGATGAAGCCGGGGTTCGTTGCTGACAACCGGGTGGCGCTCGATGCCTTTGCTGCTGCGACGGGCGAGTGCGTTGCAGTCGTCGGGTTCGTCGACCAAGATCGAGATCTCTATAACGCGGCGGCGGTGTGCGTTGGCGGCGAGATCGTCGGGATCTATCACAAGCGTTTGTTGCCCAACACCACCGTGTTCGACGAACAGCGCTACTTCACGGCCGGCTACGACTCCGACCCGCTTGAGCTGTTCGTGATCGGTGGCGTCAAGGTCGGCGTGTCGATCTGTGAAGACATCTGGAGTCCGTTTGGGCCGCTCGCCGAACAAGCAGCAGCAGGTGCCGAGGTCAACATCAACATCAACGGTTCGCCGTTCCGCGTTGAGAAAGACTTGGTACGCGAACAGCTCGTGTCGACGCGTGCCGCCGACTCGCACTGTGCCGTCGTCTACGTCAATCAGGTCGGAGGTCAAGACGAGTTGGTCTTTGACGGCGGTTCGTTCGCTGTTGACCACAAGGGGACATTGCTCGCCAGGTCGCCGCAGTTTGTCGAAGACATCACGATCGTCGACGTGCCGGTGCCACCCGTCTACCGTAAGCGTCTCCTCGACCCGCGAGGGCGAGTCACGAACGCGCTGCTGCCGACTATTGAGATTTCGCGTGAGCCGCGCCGGGCCGCAGCGCCAACAGAGCCGCTGCTCGCGCCGATCGCCGAGCCGCTGAGTTCTGACGAAGAGCTGTACGACGCACTGGTGCTCGGCACCCGTGACTATTGCCAGAAGAACGGCTTCAGCGATGTCGTCATCGGCCTGTCGGGTGGCATCGACTCCACGATCGTTGCCTGCATCGCGGCCGACGCCCTCGGCCCGGAGCACGTCCATGGTGTGTCGATGCCGTCGCGTTATTCGAGCGACCACTCG
>JBLIKS010000173.1:0-6299 GCA_047635555.1 Candidatus Azotimanducaceae bacterium | reverse complement strand
GACGACCCGTACCTCGGCGACTTCGTCGTCGCGGAACTCGCGAAGGGCGGGTTCGAGCTCCCGTTGAAGTGAACGCTTCGACGCGGCCAAAGGTCGTTCCCGCTGGAACACCGCAGCGATGTATCAGCGATGTATCAGTTCGGGGAGCACCGGACTGTGTCGGCCTGTCCGTTCTGTGTCGGTCTGTGCGGACATCACCCCAGCTAGATCACTACGTTCCAACACAAACCGGTACAGAACGACACGTACCGATACATCCGTTTTTCCGCTTTGGGAGCAGGAGGCCGGGAGTTCGAATCTCCCCACCCCGACCAGTAGTGCCATACCCCGACCAGTAGTGCCATGGGCGGTGATGTTCGGCCTCACTCCGATTCGGTCTCGTGTATCGCCGATGTATCAACTTGGAGACCCGGTCTGGCCGTTTTCGTGTCGAAGCTGAGAGCTCTGCAACTGGGCATCCACGTCGCTATCGGGGTCGGTAGACGTCGCCTCGATGGTCAATTTGTAAGACAGTGACCTCTCCGGATTCGTCGTTGATGCGAAACAAGACTCGGTAGGTGCCGCGTCGAGCGCTGTGGATGCCAGCGAGCTCATTGCGAAGGCCCGGTCCAACCCGATTCGCGTTCTCGATCAGCGCTCCGGTGATGAAATTGATGACAGCTACACGCACTGCCTCGGGCAGGTGCTCGGCAATCGCTCGCGCCGCAGGGCGGGCCACGACGAGTTCGTAACGCTCATTGGTCACTGGGCAGTTGTCGGCCGTAGCGCTCGCACGGCGTCGATGCCGCGCACGACGTCAGCTGACGCGACTGCAGCTTCGGCCTCGACCAAATCTCGAACTGCATCGGCATTGCTCAGGAGTTCGAGCGTCTCTTCCAAACTGTCGAGGTCGTCCGGACTGATCAAGACTGCTGCCGGCCGGCCGTTGCGTGTGACGACGACGCGCTCATGCTCTCGATTCACACGGTCGACGAATTCCGAGAATGGGTCCTTCACATTTCGCAGCGAATCAGTCGTGATGGCCACAGTTGTGCCACGGTGTCATTCGAGGTGCAACCTCGCCACACTGTGCTCAAATCGGCGACGCAGGGACGACGCCCGTCCAGGTCTCGGATGTATCAGCGATGTGTCAGTTTGGGGAGCACCGGGCTGTGTCGGCCGGTCCGGCCAGTGTCATTTTCCCCACCCCGAGCAGCCTTCGAACCAGAACTGGCGACGCTCTCATCCATGTTGTCGGTCGGGCCTGGTGTGACTCTGCCGGTCAGGATGCGAGGCCCGTTTCGATGGGGTGCTGGGCGGTGCGCCATTCGGGGAATCCGTCTTGGAGGCGCCGTGCGCTTCGGCGCCGTCGGCGCAGGAGCCGGACGGCGTCGTCGGCAAACACGCAGTACGGGCCACGACAGTACGCGACGATTTCAACATCGGTGGGCAGGCCGCCGACGATGTCGGCGAGCTGGTCGATGGGGATGGAGCGTGCGCCGCGGATGTGTCCGGCGGCGTACTCGGCCAAAGGGCGGACGTCGATAATGATCAGGCTGCCGTCGTCGAGGCGTTGGGCGAGTTCATCTCTGCCGATCTCGTCGAGGCGGGTGCGGTTGCCGAGATAGTCGGCAGCGAGGTCATCGAGTTCGTCGAGATGTTTGCGGGCAACCGAGCGCAGGACCGTCCACAGTTGTTCGACATCCTCGGACGCGAGTTGGTAGTAGATGCGGTTTCCGTCTCGGCGGGTGGTCACGAGTCCCGCTGCGGCGAGCACTTGCAGGTGGTGTGAGGTGTTGGCGACGCTCTGGCCGATCTCGCTGGCGAGTTCTTCGACGTGTCGCTCGCCCTGAGCCAAGACGTCGACGAGTTCGACGCGTCGCCCGTTCCCCAGTGCCTTGGCGACGTCGGCGAATCCGTCGAACAGGGCGTCCTTGGCCTCGCGGTCTCCCATACAACAATCTCCTCAAACGTTCCTTTGAACTGTGAGTATAGTGAAGTAACCTATTCAAGACAATATTTGAGGAGATGATCATGCGCACCGTTGATGAAGGTCTTGATCTCGAGGTCGGATCGTGACCGACTCGGACGCGGCACCCAACGTCATCCGTTTGGGGTTGCGCGAGAACCTCGCCCAGTTCTCGCTGCTCGTCGGCGTCAACGCGCTCGTCGGAGGAATGATCGGTCAGGAACGCACGGTTCTGCCGTTACTCGCGACCGACGTCTTCGGGCTCACCGCCTTCACCGCCACGCTCACCTTCATCGCCGCTTTCGGCATCGTCAAAGCAGCGACCAACTTCTTCGCCGGCACCCTGTCGGACCGCTACGGCCGCAAACCTGTCCTCGTCGCGGGTTGGATCATCGGCATCCCCGTGCCGCTGCTGTTGATGTGGGCACCGACATGGGGCTGGGTGATCTTCGCCAACGTGCTGCTCGGGATTAACCAAGGATTGACCTGGTCGACCACTGTGATCATGAAGATCGACCTCGCCGGACCCGACAAACGCGGCCTCGCGATGGGGCTCAACGAAGCCGCTGGCTACGGCGCCGTCGCCGTCACCGCGCTCGCCACCGGTTGGATTGCCAACGAATGGGGCCTGCGCCCCGGACCATTCTTCCTCGGCCTCGCCTACGCCGGACTCGGGCTCAGCCTGTCGGTGCTGTTCGTCAAAGAAACCCACCACCACGTCCACCTTGAAGCCGCCAGCCACACCGCAGCCAACGACGACGCGCGCCAAACGCTCACCGATCGCGAGATCTTCACCCTCACTAGCTTCCGCGAGAAATCCCTCTCAGCCGCATCACAAGCAGGGCTCGTGAACAACCTCAACGACGGGCTCGCGTGGGGGCTGTTCCCGATCTTCTTCGCCGCCTCCGGGCTCTCCATCGGCCGCATCGGCATTCTCGCTGCGATCTACCCCGGCATCTGGGGACTCGGCCAGCTCTACACCGGCGCACTCTCCGACCGCATCGGCCGCAAACCCCTCATCGTCGGGGGCATGCTCACCCAGGCCGTTGCCATTGCCTGGATGGCCGCCATGAGCAGCTTCTGGCCATGGGCACTGGGGGCAGCCGTGCTCGGCGCGGGAACTGCAATGGTCTACCCCACACTGCTCGCCACCATCGGTGACGTCGCCCACCCCACCTGGCGCGCCCGATCCGTCGGCATCTACCGTCTCTGGCGAGACGCCGGCTTCGCCGTCGGAGCCCTCCTCGCTGGACTCCTCGCCGACCTCATCTCCATCGAAGCCGCCATCTACGCCGTTGCCGCACTCACCGCCATCTCGGGCCTCGTCGTCATCACACGCATGTACGAAACACACCCACGCGCCCGATCCATTAGGGACGTCAAGTCAGCGGTGTAACTGTTTTCTGGTCGAACGCTGACCAATGTGGTTCGAACGGAAGGCCAGTCCTTTGTGTGGAGGTCGTGCAGCTGGCATGGCGAAAGCGAGTACCGGTGGGGACGTTCGGCCCTCCACGACAGCTCGATCAGCGTCCACGATGAAGAGGAGGACCTGCAACCGCGACGGTTCAGATCAAACGAAGCCCGAGGTAGACGTAATGCTCACCAAGAAATTTCTCTCGCAGTCCGACGGCTGGGACCACATGAATGGTTGGGGCGGCGGCTGGATGTGGTTGTGGGGCGCCGCGATGATGACCCTGTTGGTGATCCTCATTGTGTGGCTCAGCCGCGCAGCGGGAGCGGGCTCCTCCCCAGTGGCCGGCCCGGCCCGCGGCGATCCAAATGATCGGGCTCGCGAAATCCTCGGTGAACGATTCGCAAAGGGCGAGCTGACGACCGAGGAGTACAGGGAACGCACAAGCGAGTTGCAGTAGCGCATCCGATCGCTGCCGCGTTCGGTTGGGCCGCTGGATAGTTGCGACCTGCAAAGCACCTCTCTCAGCATGACGTGCAACCTGTTCGCGGCCGACGACGAGATGGCTGGTCTCCACAGGGCTCGACGGCTCAGGGACACACTCGCCGTCAACTGACCAAGACTGCGCACCGAGAGTCTGACTGGACCTCGCTCCAGCGGCAGATGCGCACCTGAGGTGTGCGTCGGTCGGCCTCGGTCTTCAGCAACCGGTGGCATCGCGAAGTCGCTGACACGCCTCGGCCATGCGGCGTGGCGACAACGTGGCATGTGGCGCCGCAACGAATCGCGTCGAAGCGTGTGGATGTTGTCGAAGTTCACGACGCAGTCGCTCGGATCGCCGTCATCGGTCACGGTCAGTTCGAGCTCGGAGGCGAGCCCGCGTGTCGTTCGAGTCAACGCGGCAACGGCGACAGCGCTGATTCTGTCGGCTAACGGATCGCGTGTGAGGACGAGCACGGGTCGGCCACCGCCAGCCGTGGAAGTGAACCAGATGTCACCTCGCAACAACTCGGAGCGGTCGACACCAAGCTCTTTTGCCCACTGCTGGGTACGCATCACCTCCTCGTCGTCGACCCGAAAACTGATCATCGTCGTACGAAAGTGATACACCGTATGACGCCGTCCGTCCGGGTATCGGATGTTTTAGCGATGTATCAGATCGCCGTGCGTGGCGGGCCGAGATGTACGACGTCGAGTTCGTCAGCCAGTCAGGCGAGGTCGGGCTCGCTGGTCGTCGGTGAATCCTTCGACACTTCCCAATCACGCCGCATGCGTTTGTATGCAAAGCCGAGAATCGCCGTGGTGATCACGAGAGAGACGAAGATGGACAGGAGTGGTTGATCACCGATTACCACCGACACCAGTGCCGACGAGACACATGCGAATGAGGCCCAGGCAACTGCACCGATGGCGTCCCAGAGCAGAAAACGACGGTACGGGAATCGGGTGAGCCCCATTGTGGCGCCGACGACGAAACGCACGCCGGGGACGAACCGTCCGAAGACGATCAACATGGGTGCCTGGTTTTGCAGCATCGCGAGCGTGTCCGCGACCTTTTCATTTCGTTCCGCCTGGGCGACGCGTTTCGACATGAAGTTGCTGAGGCCAGTCCGTGAGATCCAGTACAGGCTGGAGTCGCCGACGATCGCCCCCGCCGCACCGGCAACGATCAGGCGCCAGATCTCGATGGTTGATCCGTCGAGCGTCGCGAGAACCGAACCGGCGTTGAGCAGCGATTCGCTGGGGAAAATTGGGATGACGGCGTCGAGCCCGACGAATACGAACAGGATCGCGTATGGGTGATCGATGCCAGCAAGATTGATGTTCGCGACTGCGCTGGAGATCGCAGCTACGAGCCAGGCGATGCCGACCAAGGCGAGACCCGCTCCGATGATCCATCTGAGCCGAGGAAGCTGCCAGCGTGGCGTGCTCGACGACGAAGAATTCATGAGGCGTTCTGTGGTTCGGCACCCGCGAGTTTCAGGTCGACGATCGGACAGTGCGCTAGTACGTCAACCATGACGTCGGTCGACGTAGTCAGGTCAATGTTGGCCATAAATGTGTTGAGCGTGAGATGCGCCAGGATCCATCCCGGATCGGCTGCCCACGGGGGGACGTGCCGTGCAGGCTTGACGAGTCCCATGGCACGAAGTTGCGCTAGGGCTGGGAGGGCAAACAGGTCGAGTTTTCCGGCAAACAGGAGCGCAATCATGTCGGCGCGCTGGGCGCGGAAAGCAGTCCTCACGAACGACGTCACCGCGATGAACCCGGAAATGTAGGTGCAGTCCTTCGTGAAGGGTGCGCCTCCGGTGAGCACGCCACCCCGGAAGATTCGACGTGTCGATTCAAACGCCTGCTCGGGTGTTGGGCTGCGGTCGAGGAACCAGCGGTAGAGGTCGATGAAGTCGGCCCCTTCGATCACGAGTTGCGTCGCCACGACCCTGTCGGCGAGGCGTCGGAGGCGGTCCATACCAAGTGTTCCCGACACGTACTCGCTGTACACGGCGAGCCCTTCTTGGGTTCGGGCAGTCCCAGGGTGGCCGACTGCGAGGATCGGGATGTCGGTTTGCGATCGGCCGTTGAGCCCGGTCGCAACATGGATGAATGCCTCGTGATTTAGGAGTTGCGCTGAATCTTTGGCCGTGAAGGTGGCGCCTCGCCGAATCTTGATCCGGCTTGTCGAGGCCACTGCGTTCGCCGACAGTTCGTCGACCAGCAGCACCTCCGGTGCGTCATCACCGAAGTGGTCTACGACGGCAGCTTCGATGAACGCCGCGACCTCTTCGCCCGTGCGTGTTCGCACGACGGGAGGGAGTAGGGCGACCTGGCTGAGGTCGTCGATCGCAGAGTGGATCAGTTGAGCGAGTTCGAGGGGAGTCGCGGGGTCGTAGCGCATCGGCTGAGTTGGTACGCCGTACAGCCGGGAGCTGTGCGCGTGGA
>JBLIKS010000172.1:0-6315 GCA_047635555.1 Candidatus Azotimanducaceae bacterium | reverse complement strand
GCCGGCGAGACGTTCGGTTGGGACAAGGAGCAGTCGTATCTCGACCTTGCTGACGAGATGGCCGAGCTGGTCGAACTTCAGAAACGCCTGTTTGCAGACAGTTCTTCGTCGGTACTCGTGGTCCTCCAGGCGATGGATGCCGCAGGCAAAGACAGCACGATCCGCAGCATCTTCAGTGGGTTGAATCCGGCGGGCGTCGATGTGAACCCATTTGGTGTGCCGACCAATGAGGAGCAGGCGCACGATTATCTGTGGCGAATCCATCACCACGCTCCCGCCGATGGCCAGATCGGAGTGTTCAACCGCAGCCATTACGAAGACGTGCTCGTCGTGCGCGTCAAGGGTTTTGCCACCGAGAACGTGTGGAAGAAGCGCTACGACCACATCGCAAACTTCGAGCAGATGCTTGCCGACGAGGGCACCACGATCATCAAGATATTCCTCAACGTCTCGCGTCGCGAACAGAAAGAGCGCTTCGAGGAACGTCTCCAACGTCCGGACAAGAACTGGAAGTTCCGTGCGGGTGATCTCGACGACCGGGCACGCTGGCCCGACTACACGGAGGCGTACACCGACGCCCTCGAAAAAACATCCACCGACGATGCGCCGTGGTACGTCGTTCCCGCCGATCGCAAGTGGGCGCGCAACGTCTGTGTCGCTCGCATTTTGCGCCACCATCTCGAAGAGATCAATCCGCAGTATCCCGACCCCGAGCCAGGTTTGGATGAGATCGTCATCGACTGAGCCGATCTTGCTCGCCTGCTCGCCTGCTTCGCTCGCCCTCTGCCCTGTGAACGCCGGGTGAAGTCCGCGGCCGCCATCGCAACATCTGGTTTGAACGGTTTGTAAAGTCTGCTGTATGCCGGTTCTCTTCCCGACCACCGTCGACGAGGCAACAACTGCACTCGCCGCCCACCCCGAGTCAATGCTCCTTGCCGGTGGCACCGATGCCATGGTCGGGATCAACGATGGGCACCATCGACCGGGCGCCACCGTGATCTCGGTCAACCGCATCGCTGATCTGAGGTCGTGGCGACACGACCCCGCTTCGGGCACGCTCACCATTGGGGCGGGTGTGACGTATACGGAGTTGATGGACCGCTCGATTGCAGGGCTCGTTCCTGCACTTGCCGAAGCGTCGCGAACCGTCGGTTCGCCACAGATCCGCAACGCAGGGACCTTGGGCGGCAATCTCGGGACATCGTCGCCCGCCGGTGACGGACTCCCTGTGTTGTCAGCGCTGAACGCGGTCGTCCACCTCGCAGCAGCCGGCTCGACACGCGACGTCGACGTGAACGACTTCATGGTCGGCGTCAAACGAACCGCACTCAAACCTGGCGAGATCATCACCGGGGTCACTGTTCCTGTCGTTGAAGGCTGGCAGGGCTACGCCAAGGTTGGGGTGAGGAACGCAATGGTGATCGCTGTGGCAAGCACCTGTGTCGTGGTCGACCAGACACGCCGCACCATCGCAGTTGCACTCGGTTCGGTCGGGCCCACGATCCTTCGATGCCCCGATGCCGAGTCGTTCCTCGCTACACGACTCGACTGGGATTCTTTGCTCGCGTCCGATGCCGACCAAGCAGAGTTTGGCCGCCTCGTGTCTGCGGCCAGCCAACCAATTACCGATCATCGATCGACCGCCGACTACCGACGACACGCCGTTGGCGTGCTCGCTCGACGACTCGCACGCCGCGCAGGAGCAACATCATGAGCAACGAGATCTTCACCCTCCATGTCAACGGAGAAGCACAGCAGGTGCGCGACTCCTGGCTCGGTGAGAACCTAATGGACGTGTTGCGCGACCGCTTGGGCCTGATGGGTTCCAAGGGTGCGTGCGAGCAAGGCGAGTGCGGCTCGTGCAGCGTCCTTGTCGACGGCCACCTGGTGTGTTCATGTCTCGTCATGGCTGCGAGTGCTGTCGGCCAACAGGTCGTCACGATCGAGGGGGTTGCGCCGGTCGGTAGCCCCAGTGATGTGCAGCAGGCGTTCGTCGACTTTGGAGCAGTGCAATGCGGATTCTGCACACCGGGCTTGATCATGGCGGTGCACGACCTCCTCGAACGCACGCCCGATCCGGGTGACACAGAAATCCGCGAAGAGTTGGCTGGCAATATCTGCCGATGCACCGGCTACGGCCGGATCATCGATGCGGTCCAACAGGTTGCCGTTGCTCGTCGAACCGATCGGAGCGGCGCATGAGCATCATCGACCGTCCCACATCGACCGGGCCGCGCCATGGCGCCCTCGGCACGTCCCCAACGCGGCCCGACGGGATTGCGAAGGTGCAAGGGACCTTCGAGTTCTCCTCAGACATCTCCGCTGACGGGTGCCTGTTTGGCGCAACCCTGCGCTCGCCCCATCCGCACGCTCGCATCGTCTCCATCGACCTGTCAGCTGCGTGGAAAATCGATGGCGTGGAGGCCATCGTCACCGCAGAGGACGTCCCCGGCCAGCTCACCTACGGGCTGATTTCACAAGACCAACCCGTCTTCGCAAGCGAGGTCGTCCGCTACGTGGGCGAGCCCGTCGCGGCGCTCGCCGCCGACGATCCAGAAGTGGCGCGTCGAGCACTCGACGCCATCAAAGTCACGTACGAAATCCTCCCACCGTTGCTCGACCCCGAGTTGGCAATCAGCGGCGAGTTCGATCCGATCCATCCTGACGGCAACGTGATTCGCCACCAGCGAATCGTCCACGGTGACCCAGATGCAACCGCCGCGATCGTGGTCGAAGGGACCTACGAAATTGGCATGCAAGACCAGGCGTTCCTCGGACTCGAAGCAGCTTTGGCCATTCCAGATCCCGGCGGTAAGGGCATCGAGATGCACGTGGCAACACAGTGGCTGCATGAAGATCGCCAGCAGATCGCGGCGTGTCTCGGATTCGAAGAAGACAACGTCCGGCTCGTGCTCGGTGGCGTCGGGGGAGCCTTCGGTGCTCGCGAAGACATCAGCCTGCAGGTGCACTGCAGCCTGCTTGCCCTCCGCCTCGGCCGGCCCGTGCGCATGGCGTACAGCCGCGCCGAGAGCTTCCTTGGTCATGTCCACCGGCATCCTGCGAAGATCTGGATGCGCCACCACGCCAATGCTGACGGATCGATTGTGAAAATTGAGGCGAGGATGGTTTTCGACGGCGGCGCCTACGCCTCTACGTCGTCAGCTGTACTCATCAACGCGATCACCCTCGCGCAGGGGCCGTATCGCTGTGCGAATGCGGTCGTCGACGGCTGGGCCGTCCGCACTAATCACCTGCCATGTGGAGCGATGCGTGGCTTCGGAGCCGTGCAGGCGTGCTTTGCCTACGAGTCGCAGATGGACAAGCTGGCCGCAGCTTGCGGTGTGGCGCCGTTCGATATTCGACTGCTGAATGCGATGACAACCGGTGATTTGCTCATCACCGGTCAACCCGTGCTAAACGTCGCGCCTGTCCAAGAGTGCCTGCGCGAAACCAATGCGTTGCCGCTTCCCGACGAACCCGTCGGTGGACACGCGCGCAGTGACGCGTCCGTTGACGCCATGAAGCTGCCCGGCGGTGCTGGACGGACTGCTGACGCCGGCGACATCGTCAGGGGGATTGGTTGGGGTGTGTCGATCAAGAACCTGATGTATTCCGAATCGTTTGACGACTATGCGACAGCACGGTGCCGGATCGAAGGTGGCCCCGACGGACCGACAGTTTTTCTCAAGTTCGCGACGGCCGAGGTCGGGCAGGGCTTCGTCACTCTGGCTCCGCAGATCGCTCGCTCGGTTCTCGGTATCGACCGGGTTGAACTCGATCAGATCGATACCCAGGTCGGTTCAGCCGGCTCGACGTCGGCATCTCGCCAAACCTGGATGAGCGGCGGCGCAGTCAATGCTGCATGCGAACTCGTTCGCGCGCTGATCTTCGAACACGTTGCCGCTGTTCATAGCTGCTCCGTGGTGGACCTGTTCATCGATCACACCGACGTTGTTGACTCGGCGACCGGTCGACGCTTCGACGTCGCTGAGGCCTGTGCTGACGTGTCGTTTGACGAGACCGCCGTCTACCGCCATCCCGAAACCAGCGAGATCGACGAGAACGGCCAGGGCAACTGCCACACCGCATTCGCGTTCGTCGCGCACCGTGCCGTGGTCGACGTTGACCCGGAATTGGGTCTGGTCAAGGTCGTCCAGATCGCCACGGCGCAAGACGTCGGGGTCGCACTCAATCCGTTGTCGGTGATGGGCCAGATCGAAGGCGGTATCGCCCAGGGCCTGGGCATGGCGCTGATGGAAGAGATCATCCAAGTTGACGGGGTGATTCGGAACGGCAACTTCACCGATTACCTGTTGCCGACCTTTCTCGACATGCCACCGGTCGTCGCCACGCTGATCGAGCAGCCAGATCCACTCGCCCCACTGGGCGCCAAGGGCGTTGGTGAGCCGCCGTGTATCTCCTCGACGCCCGCAATCGTCGCCGCGATCCGTGATGCTTTGGCACAGGCGGGCGTCGACGCTCCACTCAATCGGGTGCCGGTCCGACCTGGCGACATTTGCCTGTGATGCGTCGGTTGGCTGCGGTGGCGATCGTTGCCGGGTCCAGATCCGGGTTGATTGTCACAGATCAGGCCAACACCCCTGACCGCGTGTAGTTTGCGAGTCCATGTCAGAAGTACGCGAAATCATGACCTGGGACATGCTCGGGGTAGCCACACGAGCCCTCTCGCAAATGGTTGCCGACGACGGGTACGAACCCGACATGATCCTGGGCATTGCTCGGGGCGGGCTGCTGCCAGCGGGTGCGATGGGTTATGCACTGTCGGTCAAGAACGTTTACACGATGAACGTCGAGTTCTACACCGGGGTCGACGAGCGCCTTGATGTTCCCCGCATCCTTCCCCCGGCACCCGACTTCGTTGACCTGTCGAACGGCAAAATCCTCGTTGTCGACGATGTCGCTGACACTGGCCACACACTGAAGTCGGTCGAAGAGTTCTGTGAAGGCAAGGTGGGCGAAGTCCGCACCGCTTGCATTTACGAGAAGTCTCACTCGGTCGTCAAATGCGACTACGTCTGGAAACGGACCGACGAGTGGATCAACTTCCCATGGAGCGAGCAAGACCCGGTCGCCAAGCGCAACTGGTCCGTCAAAGACGCCTAGTTTCCGAAGGCTTGCCGCTGAGCGGTGGCAAGCCGCTCGGTCAACCTCTTGGCCGACACGACACCGAGCAACTTGTCGTCGCTCCACACCGTCACGACCGGCCTCAGAGGGTTGATGCGCGAGAGTACCGAGCTGAGTTCCTCGTCGGGGCCGGCCTTGGCCAGCGTGCTGAACGGCGTCATCAGCTGAGTGAGCATGACCATCGCCCGTCGGTCGGTCGGGATTGCCCACAACTGGTCTTCAAGCACGAGGCCGTCGACGTTCCCGTCGCCGTTTGAGTCGATCGCCACTGCTCCGGCATCGCCGAGACGCTGACGTTGGTCGATCATCGAGTCGGCGTCCATGTCGGAGCCGGCATGCGCGACGCCAAACCACGTCAGGTCGCGGACCTTCACACCTTGGAGCTGTTCGCCCATGTACGAGGCAAGGATCTCTTGCTTCGCGTTCAAGCCGATGAACACGCCAGTGACGACGACGAACAGGCCAGGCAGACCCTGCACCATCATCACCACACCGATGAGGGCCATACTCCAACCGAGCACCCGGCCAGCATGGCCCGCTTCGCGCATGGCCAGATACTTATTGCCCGTGCGCGCCCACCGGAATGCACGCAGCACGCGGCCGCCATCGAGTGGAGCGCCCGGCAGCATGTTGAAGACAGCGAGCGCCAAGTTGACCACCCCGACCCAGAGCAGCAGGTTTGATCGCAAGACGTAGCCGAGACCGAACGCAAGGACACCGATCACCAAGCTGACCGCGGGGCCCGCACCGGCAATGAGGCCATCGGCCTTCGGCGACGGAGACTCACGGTCGAGCCTTGCAACGCCGCCCAGCGCCCACAGGTCGATCGATTCGGTGTTGACGCCGTAGCGACGGGCCACGAGGGCATGACCAAACTCGTGGAACAGGATCGAGACGAAGAAGGCTGCCGTTGCGGTGATGCCAGCGATGACACCGAGCGCTGTTGCAAGGTTGACTCCAAAGAACACAGCAATCAACGCCATGCTCCAATGGGCTCGGACGGGGATCCCAAAATACCGACCCAAATTGAGTGATCCGGTTGTCTTCATGGCCAATTCAACCGTACACCCGTTCCCCCTATTCCCGAGCGCACCATCAATATCTCCCAACACCCCCTCCCAAACCCCCCTCCCAACACCCCCCCACCCAAAATGGAGACTCTTTCAAAGA
>JBLIKS010000171.1:0-6349 GCA_047635555.1 Candidatus Azotimanducaceae bacterium | reverse complement strand
CCAACGCCCCGCGCTACACGACCGGCGTCCTTGGTAAGTACGCACGTCTCGTGCAGGGCGCTGAAACCGGTGCCATCACGAATCCGCTCTGAGTGAGCCCGGTGTTTCAGCCGGTGTTTCAGCCGGCGTTGGCCCGGGTGATTGCGGCGACGACGGACTCGGCAACGGCGGTAGCGCTTGCCGGGTTCTGCCCGGTCACGAGCCGACCGTCGACGACGGTCTGGGGTTCGAAATCGGGGCCCGCCTGGTGGTTCGCCCCAGCTTTCTTCAGCTCGTCTTCGAGAAGGAACGGGACCACGTCGGTCAGTCCGACTGCCGCTTCCTCGCTGTTGGTGAAACCAGCAACAGCCTTGCCGTCGATGAGCTTTGTGCCGTCAGGGAGTTCGATCGGGAGCAGCCCGGCAGGGCCATGGCAAACGGCGGCAACCACACCGTTGGCCTGATAGATAGTCGCGGCGAGCTCAGCGATCTCGGGGTGATGCGGGAAATCCCACATCGTGCCGTGGCCGCCGACGTAAAAAATCACGTTGAACTGGTCGGCATCGATCATTTCCGGAACGGCTGTCTGCGGGCCCTCGTCTCCAAACTCGGCGAGGAACTCGGCCTGGATCGGGTCGTCCAGATCGACGGCATCCATCTGGGGTTTGCCGCCCTTCGGCGACATAAAGGTCATCTCGTAGCCCATCTCGGTGAAGACCTTCCAAGGGTGTGCGGCTTCGGACAGATACCAGCCGGTCGGCTTGCCCGTGGAGCCGAGCTGTTCTTGCGATGTAAGCACCATTAATACTGAAGTCATGATGGGAACGTGCCCAGATCGAAGCAGTCCAAACCGGTTGGTTTCGGCAGAGGAAGCCCCTCTCCCTCCGCGTGCGAGGGCCGAGCGGACGTAGCCTGGCCTCATGAGTAACTCCGGCGGACGAAACTTTCTCGCCTCGGTGATCGGCTGGCTCATCGTGGCCATCATTGTCTGGGTCCTCTTTGGCGGAATCTTTGGTGCGATCCGATTCATCATTCGGATGGTCGTGTTTCTCGTCGTTGTCGGAGCGCTCCTGTCGCTCTATTTTCGACTACGGGGGAACGGCAGAGGGAACGGTAAGAATTAGCTCATGAACCGGACCGGAACACTGGTGACTGGCCCGGCGTTTTTTCTGTCATGACCACTGCGTTCGTACTCTCAGGCGGTGCCAGTCTCGGCTCGATCCAGGTCGGGATGGCAATGGCCCTGGCAGACCGTGGCATCGTTCCGGATCTGATCGTCGGTACGTCGGTGGGCGCGATGAACGGCGCATGGCTCGCGGGTGGCCGGTCCGCTGCTGGCCTCGCCGAGGTGTGGCGTACCTTGCGGCGCGAGGACCTATTCCCGACCAAACCGCTCCTCGGCCTTCGTGCATTTTTCGGCAAGTCGTCGCACTTCGTGCCCGACACACATCTTCGGGCCACTCTCGAGATGCATCTGCCGTTCGGGCGGATCGAAGACGCGGCGATCCCGTTCATCGTCGTCACGGCCGACGCTCTCTCGGGCGAAGAGGTGCTGATCACTGAAGGCAACGCGGTCGACGCCGTCACCGCAAGCGCATCGCTTCCTGCGATCTTCCCGCCCGCACGCGTCGTCGTGAACGGGCGCGAGCGCCTGCTGGTCGATGGTGCGGTCATCAACAACACGCCGATCACAACCGCAATCGAAGCGGGAGCGACCGAGGTGTGGGTGCTCTCGACGGGCTATTCGTGTGATCTGGTCGCTCCGCCTCAGACGGCAATCGCTGCAGCGCTGCACGCTGTCAGCCTCATGGTGCAACGCCGCTTCGTGCTCGAACTCGAGGCAAACACATACGGCGTACCGATCCATCTGATCCCGCCGCCGTGCCCGGTGCCGGTGTCACCCATCGACTTCTCCCACTCAGCCGAACTGATCGAGAGTGCAGCGTCGAGCGTGCACGCGTGGCTCGACACGGGCGAGCCAACCGCACAGATGATTCCACAAGTCAGAAAGCCCGCCTGACTGTCACACCGAGGTCTGACCTCGGTGTGACAGTCAGTCAACGAGGGCTTGGTAGACGAGCTGTTGGAGGATCGGTCGGATCGGGTAGGTGCTTGACGGCAACAGCTGTGTGAGGAAGATGGCCACGATGTCTTCAACCGGATCGACCCAGAAGGCCGTGCTGGCTGCGCCACCCCAGGCGTACTGACCTGCTGACCCAATCACCTTGTTCTCGGCGCTGTCAAGGACCACGGAGAAGCCCAGTCCGAAGCCCATGCCGTTGAACTCAGTTTCGGCGAAGAGCGGCCGCCCGAAGTCTTCGAGAACGGCTCCGCCGGGCAGGTGGTTTGTCGCCATGTACTTGACGGTTCGACTGCCGAGGATGCGCTCCCCGTCGAGTTCGCCACCGTTCAACAACATGTGGCAGAACCGCAGATAGTCCGCAGCTGTACCGCACAGGCCGCCACCGCCACTGAGCATCGTCGGCTTCTTATCGAGCGGCGCCCCCGGCATGACAGCCGTTTTCTTGTTCACCGGGTAGTACAGCTCGGCGAAGCGATCACGCTTGTCGCCCTCGACCCAGAACTCGGTGTCGGTCATGCCCAATGGATCGAGGATGCGCTCACGGAAAAACTCGTCGAGCGATTGGCCCGAAACGACCTCGACGATTCGGCCGAGCACGTCGGTCGACACGCCGTAGAGCCATTCGGTTCCCGGCTGGAATGCAAGTGGCAAGCCGGCCCACACGTCGCAGCAGGCCTCAATGTCCATGCCCTTCGGGATGCCCCACTCGAATCCAGCTTGGCGGTACAGGGCGTCGGTGACGTGGTTGTTGTGGAAGCCGTAGGTGAGCCCCGACGTGTGCGTGAGCAGATGCCAGATCTTCATGGGCTCGGTCTGACCTTCGGTGACCGGGGCGGTCGTCGAGCCGCCGCGGTAGACCCGGGTGTTCTCGAATGACGGGATGTACTTCGACACCTTGTCCTTGAGCTGCAGCTTGCCCTCTTCGTAGAGGATCATGGCGGCGACCGAGGTGATCGGCTTGGTCATCGAGAACATGCGGCAGATGGTGTCGGATTCCCATGGCAGGTCGGTCTCGATGTTTCGCTTGCCATAGGTGGAGCTGTGGGCGATCTCGCCCTTGCGTGAGACGACGACTTGCCAGCCCGGCAGTCGACCGTCGTCGACGTACTGCTTGAAGTGATCGTCAATGCGAGTGAGCCGCCCGGCATCGAAGCCCGCCTTGGCAGGTGTGATTGTTTGCTCAGTTCCAGTGACAGCCATCGGATGATAATGGCAGGGAAGCGTCGTCTACCAGTAACCCCGGGTGGAGTGGTTGAAGAATCGGGTGACTCAGGCGGTGGCCGGAGCGGTGGCGCCACGGCGGCCGACGAGAGCAGCAACTCCGCGCCAACCAACCAGAAACGTGCCAAGGAAGACGGTGGCGACGATCATGAATGATGTTGCTGTGCCGTTATCGAACACGAAGTTGCGGAGCAGCATGCCGAGCGCAACTGTGGTGATCCATACCTTGACGCCGGTGACGACACCGGTCGGCTGTGCCCACACGCGCCATGCAATCCACGACATGGTGAGCGCGATCATGAATGGCGCAGCGGTCTGGGCAACGCCAACGAGCGCCTCGCTCTCATCGTGATTGCGGCGGCCAATGGCAACGAATGTCACGACGACCGCAGCGTCGAGCGCAGCAGCAATCGGGGTGCGCGGATGCATGGACACAGTCTGCCGCGGTCATCGATTGATTCGACAGCAACGAGGAGGGTGTTCAGCCTTGGGCGTCGAAGCCGCCCAAGGCACCTTTGAAGAAGAGCAGCGGTGTCGGCACCTCACCGTCGTGGTCGGCGTCGGCGTCAAGGGCACCGACGCGCCCGAGCACGAAGATGTGATCGCCCATCGTGTACGTCTTTTCGACCGTGCAGTCGATCCAGGCAACGGCGCGATCGAGAATGGGTGCACCGGACGGAGCGGCGTGCCAGCCGACGTCGATAAAGCGAGTGTCGTCGGCGCCGCTCTTTGCGAACTTCCAGCACAGGTCGCTCTGCGCATCACTGAGGACGTTGACGCAGAAGCTTCCGGATGCTTCGATGGCGTCCATCGTTGCTGAGCCAGCTTGGGGAAGGAAGCCAACCAAGGGTGGGTCAAGCGAGACCGAGGTGAACGAACCAATGGTGAAACCGACTGGCGCATCGTCGTTCATGCCGGTTACGACGGTGACGCCGGTGGGGAAGTGGCCCATGATCGTGCGGAAGTGGCCGGAATCGAATTCTGCTGCGTCGCTCATCGTCACCGACTCTAGGCAACGGCCTGTGCTCACGCGGCACTTGTACAGTTCGGGTCGATGGCGAGCGATCTCGATGAAGCGAAGCAAGCGTTGCGTTCCAAGATGCGCGCCGTTCGCAGAGGTCTCCTCGATCGGCCCGAACGGTCAGTCCGGATATTGCAGACGCTGACACAGCGACCCGACGTGCTCGCCGCATCGAAGATCATGGTGTTCGACTCGCTCGCAAGCGAGCCTGACATGGCGCCACTGATTGCCTGGTGCGAAATGATGGGCAAGCAGAGCTGCCTGCCAGAAGACACTGATCTTGATCCGACATGGCCCGACGTGATCGTTGTCCCCGGCCTGGCCTTCACCGTTGATGGCAGGCGATGCGGGCAGGGCGGCGGCTGGTACGACCGATTCCTGCCACAGGTCCGACCCAATGCCGTGACGGTCGGTGTGTGTTTCGCCCCGCAGGTCGTCATCGATCTGCCAACTGACGAGCACGACGTCACCCTCCACGCCATTGTCACCGACTGACCGGTGGGCCGAGCGTCGCAACGGTGATCGGCGGCTCGTTTTGCCTAGGCGGCGTCAGCGGAAGCAGCGTTGGCTGAGGCGTGACCTCGAGCGCCTGAATTCATCTCGGCGTAGAGCTCGCGGATGCATTCGCTGGCCGTTGTTTTGCACATCGAAGGAACAACGGCATGCACTGCGGCTGCACCAGCGGCCTTGGTGAGGCAGCGCGCGAAGTGCGCGGCGACACGGAAATGCTCGGTGTAGGACTCGCCGACCGAGGCCGGATGTTCCGTGAAGTGCCGCGTCATTGCCATGCCTCAACCGTAGAGATTTCAAGCGATCTGCGTATTGCGTTCTACGCGTCGATCTGTCCCTTTTGTGCATGATTGTGCTTTCAGATGAGACAAACCTGCAATAATCATCGATTGTGGACCAACTTGATCGGGAAATCTTGCGTTTGTTGCAACAAGACGGGACGCTGAGCGCCCGGGAGTTGGGCGACGCTGTCGGTCTGACAGCGACGCCGTGCTGGCGACGCGTCAAGGCGCTCGAAGACGCTGGTGTGATCGTGGCTCGAGTCGCACTGGTGAACCCGGCCGCGGTTAACCTGGGGGTGACCGCACTCGTTAATATCCGCACCAACGACCACGGGCCGGATTGGATTGAGCGGTTCCAAGCTGCGTGCGATTCGTTTCCGGAGATCGTCGAGGCGTATCGAACCAGCGGCGACATCGACTACACGCTCAAGGTGATGGTTGCGAGCATCGAGGCGTATGACGCGTTCTACAAGCGGTTGATCGCGGCCGTTGATCTGTACGACGTCCGATCGATCTTCGTTATGGAGGAAATGAAGCGCACCACGGCGTTACCGCTTGATGGGTTTGGTGTGTAGATCGCGGATGCGGCCCGCGGCATTCGCCATCTGCGTCAGTTGGAGATCGGCCGTCGTCTCAGGCGGCGTGCGAGTTCGTCGACGGCGGGGTCGGTGACGACTCCTGATCGTCGGGCGAGTACGAGCTTTCGTTCGAGAATCTGGTCGCCAACTGTCATGGCGCCGCGCTCGGACTCGCCCTGGCTGCGCGGCAGTACGGTCCAGCCGAGTCCGAGGAGCACCATCTCGCGGAGCACATCGGGCTGATGCGATTCGGCGGCGATCGTGACGGGTGCACCCAGCGCGCGGAGGCGTTCGACCACCAACCTGCGCGTGTGCGAATCCGACGGGAAGAGCACCCACGGACCCCAGCTCTGCGGCGTGCCGATCATCGATTCTGGAGGGCCGTAGACGATCATTGGTTCGCTCAGCAGCGCCGTGGTGTCGACGCCGACGATTGGTTCGGGCGGCTCGACACACACGGCGAGATCGAGTGTGCCGCGCTGCACGTCGTCGAGCAGCGACCGCGACGACGCGACCGACAACATGAATTCAACGTCGACCCGCTCGGCCCGGAATGCTCGAAGAACGTCGGGGAAGTGGACGACCGCTGCGACGTCGATCATGCCGAGGCGAACTCGGCCGCTTTGTGCTGTGCGGAGGCGTTCGGCCCACGTGCTCACATCGCGGGTCAGTGCTA
>JBLIKS010000170.1:0-6363 GCA_047635555.1 Candidatus Azotimanducaceae bacterium | reverse complement strand
CCGAGACCGTCGGTGTCTGATCGGCCGTCGCGACAACCGCTCCGCCGTCAATCGACAGGGTCGGCGGCGTCGCGCCAACCGTTAAAATCTGGGTGGACGTGCCAATGTTGCCAGCGCCATCGATGACAGTTGCGACAACAGTCCGGTCACCGTTACGCAGCAGACCGTCGAGAGTCAAACTCCATGCGCCACCAGCGGCGGGGACCGGCTGGTGAGCCTGGGTGACGCCGTCGATGGCGACAGTGACCGATGCGGGGGCAACAACACTCGTGACACCCAAGATCGCCGGGTTGGAAACAGTGGTAGACGCCGCGGCGCCGCCGTCGATTGACACGCTCGGCGGGGCTGAGTACACATCGTTGTTGGCCATCGCAATGGCACCCGTCTTGGTCAATAAGCGACCGTTGACGACGGTGGCTTCGCCAGAGCTGATGGCCCCGTTGGCCATCAACGTGCCCACGAAGGCGCAACCAGCACCGATATCACCGGCACCGACGACCTGCCAGAAGACGTTTTTGGCCTGCGCCCCGTTAATTAGATGAATGGTGGTGTTCGCACCGAACCCGAGCGCAGCTTTGACCTGGAAGATGAACACAGCATCGGCGTGGCCTTGACCATCAATGGTGAACGACGTGGCCGCAGTCGTGGCGACAGCTCCAACGCTGGTGTGCACGCCAGGTCCGAACGTCAGCCCGCTGATGTTCGCGGCCAACAGGGTGCCAGGGGCACGGCTTGCGGCGTCGGAGTACGCAGCGTTGAGGTCGGCGAATGCACCGTCATACGAAGTGCCGAGGAACGATGTTCCACGATGGCCGTCGCCAACAAACGCGTAGGTCGTCGAACCGGTGTCGCCACGGAACGTGGTACCGCCGGTGCTCGTGAACGCCGCATTCGGAGTCAACGCACCGAACGACGATGCCAAACCAAGTGGGACCGTGGCAATCGGAACGAAGCCGTCCGCGGCCTGCACGACCGCAGGCCCCGCGCCAAGGAAACCAAACGTGCTGGCCAGCGCAGCTGCGCTCAACAAAGCAACATGGCGCAACCATCGCCGATGACGACTCACCCCAACCGGGCCATCGTTGCCGACCAATGCGGCGTGCGTGTTGTTCGACCGAATCCTCTTCATATCGCGCTCCAAAAGTTCCACGCTGAAATTTCCCACGGGCCACACAACAAGGCATGGATTTGTCATATTAGTACCAAATGGCACACTTTTGGCAGATTACATTTGTTTGCCACATGATTTCTTTACAGCCGCGGTGAATAACCATTGGCAACGCTCTGCCTCACAGCCCGCAGGGCGTCGCTGGGTTGGTCCCGATTTCCTGCTCACGCATCAGCACCCCCCCGGAGCAGGGGCGCACCCGATTGCAGTGACGAGCTCCGTTCCGACGCTCCGCAGCGCACAGCGCGCGACTATGGTTGGCACAAGATCACAATCCATCGCGTCTCAGGCAGCACCGCCACGCGTTCCGCAGTGAAATTCAGAGAAATGGGGCGCTTATGCGTCAGTTCTTTCCCGTCGAAGACCTCGCTCGTGACGAGCGGTTCGTGCAGACGAACATGGCAGAGCGGCTGGCCGACACGCGCAACCCGGTCGAAGCCGCGCCGTCCGGCCGCAAGTCGAGCAAGTCGCGTGCGGCGTCCAACCGCCTCACGCCCGATCGCCCAGACGCATCCGAGCGCGCCCGTGGCCTCATGCACGGCATTATGGTCGGCGAAATTCAGGCGCTCGAAGGCGCTGGCCGGACCGCCCACGACTTTGATGCTGGCGACGGCAGCGGCGACACCATCCCGTTCGAACTCAAGCTCGACATGGCGCGCCAGGCCTGGGACGAGGCACGCCACGTCGAAATCAGCGCCAAGCTGGGCGACTGGATGGGCACCGAACTCGGTGAGTTCCAAGAGAACACCGTGCTCTTCGAAGCTGCATGCTCGAATGATCCTGTTCTGCGCCTCGCTGGCGTCAACCGGGCTCTCGAAGGCCTTGCCATCGACGTCTTCACCCAGATGAAAGAGTTCGGCGACCTGGCCGGCGACCCGTTCCTCGAGTTCTGCGAAGACTGGATGCTCGCCGACGAAGTGACCCACGTGAAGATGGGCTCCGATTGGCTGCGCAAGGTCACGGAAAATGATCCTGACCGCCGCAAAAAGGCGCTCGAGTTCCAGCAGGTCGTCGACAAGCTCTTCAGCTTCGGTGGCGCACGCGGCGACCACGACGAGAGCAGCTTCATCCTGGCCCGCCGCTTCCGCGAGCTCGCCGGCTTCACCGATGACGAGGTCGACACCATTTCCGAACTCGATCACGAGGCACTCGTCGAACGCCAAGCTGCCATTGCCGATGCCCAGGCTGCCGCCGTCCCGGCTCCGGCCTGATGTCCGGAACGCTCGTAGCGGGCAAGGTCACTGTTGCCCCGGCGCAGTTCGTTCAGGTTAAGTACGACGCCGCCGAGATCGCTGCGCTCGTCACCGACCTGGCCGAACAGCTGGGCGTCTCCAATCCGATCGAGTTAACGATCGACGAGACCACGCCGTTAGCCAAGATCGTCTCAGAACTCGATGCGGTGTCGTCTGATGCGGTGATTCGAATCACTGCGCAGAGTGGCGCTCTCGAGAACACCAAGGTGCTCACCACATTGGGCCCCGTGCAAACAAGGGTGGCAGTGGGTCGCATGCTGCTGCGAGCCCGCGACCGGATGCGCGACGACTTCGCCGACGCTCCGGCCGACTGCGATCTGACTCGCGAGCAAAACGCCGCGTGGGACACGTACTGCGCCGGCCGCCTGCTTCGTGCCGGCTGCGAAATCCACGAGCAGCGCTGGCGCTACAACCACCGCAACCGGTTCGGCTTCAGCGACGCCGTCGACACGGACTTCGATCGGCTGTGGGCTGCCGACGATCTCGGATGGGCCAGCCTCATTCCGGGCACCTGACTTTGGCCACCTGCTACCACGCACTGACAGGCCCCGCTCAAAGCTGTGGTTATCCCTCCGGTCCGTCGCGCCGCGCTGCCGCGTGATTTCCTTACGGCATGAGCGCAGATTCTTCACGAGTGCGGCGGATCCACACGTCCGATGAGTTCGGTGGCGTCGATCTTGACGTGATCGACGCAGGCACGCCTGGCAATCCGGTGATCGTGCTCTGTCATGGCTGGCCCGAGAGTAAGCACAGCTGGAGGCATCAAATAGTCCCCCTGGTCGACGCGGGCTATCGCGTACTCGTCCCCGACCAGCGCGGCTACGGGTCATCGTCGGCACCTCGGGATGTCGCGGCCTACCGGAGCGACCGGCTGTCGAGTGACCTCATTGCACTCCTTGATGACGTCGATGCTGAGCAGGCGACCTTTGTTGGCCACGACTGGGGCGCGCTGGTGGTGTGGGATCTTGCCCGCTACCACCCGGACCGTGTGAGTGGCCTGATCAACGTCAGCGTGCCCTACACACCGTGGCCGATGCAGCCAACCGAAATGTTCCGGGCAACCTACGGCGACCGCTTTTTCTACATGCTGTACTTCCAACTCCCCGAGCTTGCCGAGAACGAACTCGACGCCGACGTGGCGCGTTCGCTCCGCACGGTGATCTGGAGCGGATCGGGCGAAACCGCAGCGCCACCCCCGCCGACCGACCAGCTTCCCCCAATGGCAGGGACCGGGCTACTCGACACCTGGGGCAGCGCTGCAGGGGTCCCCGATGGGGCCCCCGCGTGGCTACCCGCCGACGACTTCAACGAGTTCGTCAACCAGTTCACGGCGAGCGGCTTCTTCGGCCCAATCAGTTGGTATCGCAACCTCGATGCCAACTGGGCGCTGACCAAAGACCTCCCCGCACCGCCAATGCCAACGGCGTTCATCGGCGGCGACAAAGACATGGTGATTGCACACCGCATGGAGTACGTCGAGTCGATGACAGTGATGTTGCCGGACTACCGAGGCCACGTGATCATCCCCGGCGCCGGCCACTGGACGCAGCAGGAAAAGCCTGACGAGTTCAATGCTGCGCTCATCCAGCAGCTCAACGAACTTCTGTGACTGCGCAGAACGCTGGCTTGAATGTGGGTGAGGGCGTAGATGGATGAATGTGGCGTGGGTGAATGTGGCGTGGCGCGGTTATCGGACGGGGCGTCCGGGCGGCACGAACTGGGCGAGCCCTGACGGCCGTCCCGGCTTTGCCTCGGTGAGCGGCCGACAGCACGATCGCTGCCAGCCGAAGCCGACGACCTTGCCCTTCGGCGGCCAGTAGCCGTCGCGGCTGTACGCCCACCATTCGAACGGGTTGAGGTAGTACGCAGCCGATTCGACGGTTCCAAACAGGGAGTCGCCTTTGCGTCGACGATCAACGAGCCAGCGCAGTACGCCGACCGCTCCCCCGAGCGCCATCCAACCGACGTAGAGCAGCGGATAGAGCGGACCAAACCAGCGTGCCTGCCACACATGGACGTCTTCGTGGTCGGTGATGAGCTTGGCTCGCCGTGGCTGCTCGACATCACCGGCACCGCTGATGACGTTGCCGAGCGTGGTGGCAAAGCCCTTCCGTGGCATAAAGCCCCGGCGATACACGTGCCGGTTGCGTCGCTCGCTCAGCCCGGCGACATAACCCGAATCACGCTTGCCCGAATCACGCGTGATGAACCCGATGGCGTGCGCGAAGAGGCCCGCACTGGTCATCGGCAAGGCCCACGTCGAGTCGAGCGTGAACGCGATCAAACCGTCGGAGCAACTCCAACCGTAAATCCTGCGATAGCCCGAGATTGCTCCGTTCAACCCACCAACGACAGCAGCAGGGATGCCGACGCCGACGGCCGAGCCGACTGCCCCTGCGAGCACGGCCCCGAGCGCGGCAACACCCGCCGCCTCAGCGAGACGACGGGTGTTGCTGTTGAGCATTGAATTGTGAGTTGGGTCCGGCGTGCGTCTTAGCGCTGCTGGAGCTTGGAGAGCAGCCGCAGGATCTCGAGGTACAGCCACACAATCGTGACGAGCAAGCCGAGCGCAGAAACCCACTCGTATGCCTTGGGCATGCCAGCTTCGACGCCCTTCTCGATGCGGTCGAAATCGAGCGCCAGCATCAACGCTGCAACGCCGCAGACGACGACGGAGAAGCCAATGCCGAACAGGCTCGGGCTATTGATGAAGGAGATTTCACCACCGAAGAGGCTCATCAAGAACGACACCCCGTACAGCACCATGATGCCCATCGTGGCGAAAATGACGTTACGACGGAACTTGTCGGTGACCTTGATGATGCGGGTGCGATACAGAACGAGCATCACAAAGAAAACCGAAGCGGTGGCGCCGACGGCCTGCAGGACGATGCCGTTCTGAAAGGTCTCGTAGCCCTTGGAAATTGCTCCGACAGCGAAGCCATAGCCAAGCGCGTAGACCGGGCCGAGGAACTTCGCCCACATCGGCTTGAAAGACGACGCGATCACTGCGCCGAAGCCAGCGATGATGCCGACCATTGCGATGGGCGGGAACGAATAGGTGGCTTCGCCGGTGAGCGTGGTGCCGCCTGCTGCGGACCACCCAAACGATGCGGAAATGAGAAGCAGAACAAACAGGGATGCAACAGCGGTGATCGTGCCGTTGACGGTCATGACGTCTTTGGACCACGGGGTGGTCGGGCCGTCGTTGGTGGGGGCGTTGAGCGGCGATCCGGTAGTGAGAGGGGCAGTGTGCCCGCCGCGTACCGGTGCCGCCCATCCGGCGGCATCGCGCCGCATGGTGTCGTCGTTAAAGACTGGGTTGGCCATAGGCCAAGTCTATCGGTACAACGATCTGGACCGCTTCAACTCGCGTCGTCAGCGCAGGTCATGTGCGCTGGTTCCTTCCCACATATCGATCTCCGGGGCCGACGCCAAGATGCCGCTGCACGACGTGGCCATCTCGACCATAAGGGGGGAGTCGAAGTGCTGCCGTTGCATCTCGTCGGAATCCCACTTCTGGATCACAAGGTGCCGGCCGGGCCTGGTGACGCTCGAACACAGATCAACGTTGCGGCAACCGTCTGTCATACGTGTCAGCACGATGTACTTCGACAGGATCCCAAGCAACTCTGCGTTGTCGGCCTGACGGTCGTTTGCATCAAAAGTCATTGTGACCACGACGAGTTCGATCTGGATGTCATCACTCATTACGATCGTTGAGCTTCCTATATCACTAATAGAGATAATGACGAATTGACACGCAAAACGCGCAATTCTGGGTTGGCGCAAGGATCCGCCTCGGTATCGTGACCTTCGTCTCGGAGATGGCGGGTTTAACACATTTTCCCCGTGATGTCTTGCACACCGAAGAACCAACGACTGAATAGTAGGAGCCGCCGGTGGCCAAAGATCGCGTTGAACGAGATGACGAGGACCTCG
>JBLIKS010000169.1:0-6411 GCA_047635555.1 Candidatus Azotimanducaceae bacterium | reverse complement strand
CGGAAGCCTCGTCGAATTCATGCAAGGATCATGGACGATACTCAATCTGGAAGCTAGGGGGTCGGTCCACTCAGTAGACCCACCGTCGAAAACCAGCTGATCTCAGCAGTCCAGGTCGGGATCACGTCGTAGGGGGACCGAGTGGCGGCATGGCGGCCACGGTGTCGAAACGGCGGGAGCGGTTCGGTGAACGTCGCCTTGACAGATTGATCAACAAGTTCCACCGAACCGAGGTTGACGTCACGAGGTGGCGAGGAAATCGAGCACCAACGCGGCGTACTCCGCCGCCTTAGCTTCGAGCAGGCCGACCGTGCCACCTTCGATCAGCTCGACACGCGCCTGCGGTATCCGCTGACTCAACGGACCGAGCTCAGGAAACGCATAGGGATCGTCAGTTGCGCCGATGCACATCGTCGGGATAACGATTCGATCGATGACGTCTTCCATTCGGTATCTCGCCACCGCGAGGTGGCCCTCTTCCGGGTCACGTGATGCGATCAGGTCACCGACGTACCGTTCAAGCACGTCGGATCGATCGGGCGGGTAGAAGGCTTGGCGTCTGGCCCAGAGTTCCGTGAGATGCGATCCGTCAAGATGTTTTTCGGCTCGATCGATCGGAGCACGGTGTCGACGAGCCTCGCGTCCCTGCTCGTCCACCCACGGCGTCGACGAGACGACAAGACGTGTCACCAACTCGGGATATCGGGCAGCAAGATCGATGCCGATAACACCTCCCGTGTGATGACCGATCACCGTGACATGGTCGAGACCAAGTTTCGAGACCAGTTCGGCGGCGGCGCCGGAGTAAGACTCGATAGATGCTTCGCCAGCGGGGGAGGCCGAACGGCCCATTCCCGGTGTGTCCATGGCGATCACCCGCACGTGCGGGTTGAGCAGGTCCATCAGTTCGCGATATTCGTCCCACGAACGTGGCGTCTGATGTAAGCAAAGGATCGACTCGCCAACACCCGCTTCCGCGTAGTGGATCTGACCGATCGACGTGTCGACATACCCAAACCTGACCTGACGTACCTCATCGATCTCGTCATTCATCGTCGTGCGATCTCGTGGTGGCGGCATTGTCGGACGTCCCTTCGTTCACGGATTCGATCAAATGTGAGCATGACGACGGGGGGCGGCCCGGAGCACATCGAGCAGCTGGTTTACGGCTGATGCTACGATTTCCGAACGAACCGCCGTCGTTGCTGCCGCAGCATGCGGTGTGATGATTAATGAGTCAAGTTTGAGGAGACGTTCGTCGACTGGCCCAAGCGGTTCTCCCTCGATGACATCCAGTGCAGCAGAATGGAGTCGGCCTGCGGTGAGCGCGTCAACGAGAGCGGTGGTGTCGACGATTCCTCCACGCGAGGTGTTAATCAGAGTCGCGGTGTGTTTCATCGAACGCAGTGCCGTGTCGTCGATGAGATGATGTGTCGCGTCGGTGAGCGGCGCGTGCACGCTCACGATGTCGCTGGTTTCGAGGAGGGTCTGCAGATCAACCCACGTCGAGAGCGGTGATTTGCTCCGGCTTCGGTCGTGATGGACGACGCGCATGTCGAATCCGCGGGCACGTCTGGCGACGGCGTGGGCGATCCTGCCGAATCCGATGAGTCCGAGTTGGGCACCCGACACGTCGGCACTCAGCCACGTGTGCATTGTGTGCTGGTTCCACTGACCGTCGCCAACGCGCCGAGCGTGCTCCACGAGGCGCCGCCGGGCGCCGATAATCAGTCCGAACGTGTAGTCGGCGCACGCCTCGCTATCAGCGCCATTGACGCTCATCACTGCGACGCCACCATCAGCGGCCGCGGCGAGGTCGATATGGTTTGTCCCCGTGCTTGCCGTTGCTATGGCACGGAGTTGCGTAAGATCGGCTAGGTCTAAGCTTGTGACCGGGTCCATGCCCGTGACGATGGCACCGTCAGCTCGTTTGAGTAGGTGTCGTAATTCGCCAGGAGCGAGTTGGTCATGTGAATTCCGTTCGGTGACATCAGCCCCGGACGCTCGCAACCTTGTGATGCCGTCGCCCGGAAGATCGGGGCGGGTGACAACGACTCGTAGGCCTGCGAGGCTGGGAACCTCACGATTCACGACACATCCAATACGGTTCGTCCGACGTGTGCCCGGTCGTCCACCGCTGCGATGGCCCTCTCGAAATGTTCGAACGCAAACGAAGTCACCGCAAGCGAGAGATGGCCGTCGATGAGGCGTCCCAACAGTTCGTCGGCCTCGTCAGCAAGCGACGGGCCCCACGTGAGCAGGTTCATTGGGAGCAGGGATACTTCGTTCACCAGCAGCCGGCTGATCGCTGTCTCGATGTACTCGCCAGCGGTGTAGCCGACCATGACGACCCGCACACCTCGACCGGCCGCAGCAATAGTCGCAGCCAATGGTGCCCCACCAACCGGATCGATGATGATGTCGAATCCACCTTGCGGCGTTGCGCCCCCGAGTGTTTGTCCGCCCGCATCCATGACGAGAATCTGATCGGCGACAACGGGCACCATCGCTGCTTTCGAATTCGATCCAACAACGGCGGTGACCTGGCATCCGGCGTCGGATGCGAGTTGGACCGCCATCGAGCCCACGGCTCCAGATGCGCCGAGCACTGCGACCGATTCACCACGCGTCACGTTCGCTACTCGATGAAGCGCGGCCCATGCAGTCGTGGCGGGAGAAAAGAATGCGGTAGCGAGCCCCCAGTGTCCCGCCTGCCGCAAGACGTGAACGGCGTCGTCGGGTACCGCCACCAACTCCGACCATGTTCCCGCCCGTTTCACCCCAAGACCGCCGCCGCGGACACGTACGGGCGTGCCCGGCTCGAAGGTGTCACTCGAGACGATCACGCCGCTGCCTTCGCTCCCACCAATGAGCGGCATCGATGGCATGATCGGGAACTGGCCTCGAATCACCTGCATATCGATGTGCCCAAGGGCTGCAGCATGCACTCGCACAATCGACTCGTTTACAGCCGATTCGGGTTCGGGAACGTCTCGGAGAAGAGGGGTACCACCGATTTCGTCAACGACGTACGCCCTCATATCGTGTCGCCGTCGGGCACGATCGCGGCAGTCGAGGAACCAGTGGTTAGAAACAAATGCACGTCACACCTTCACTTGATAGCGGGACAGGAAGCGACGAGCTCCGATGCGCAGCACCCGATCAAACAAGAAGCCGAGCGCACCCAGCACGATCACGCCCACGAACACCCACTCGGTGCGGCCGTAATTGCGTGAGCGCCAGATCAGCGCACCAAGTCCGACGTTGGCAGCCACGATCTCGGCTGAGACGATCGTGAGGAAACTGTTACCCATTGCCACTCGTGCTCCCGTCACGATGTGCGGGACCGATGAGGGGAGGACCACTGAACGCAGCACACGAGCGCGCGACGCTCCGAGCGACTCAGCAGCACGCAGCCGCGACTCCTCCACGGACAGCACGCCAGCGACGGTGTTGATCGTGACGATGAACACCGAGGTGTAGAAGATCAGCACGATCTTCGACGACTCGCCGATTCCCAGCCAGATCACGGCGAGTGTCACGAAGGAGATCGGCGGGATGAAGCGGAAGAATTCGACCCACGGATCGAGAAGCGTGCGTACCAACGAGAATCGACCCATCACCAGGCCGAGCGGAACGCCCACGAGCAGACCGAGGGCCCAACCACTGAGAATTCGCTGACTTGACTTCATGACGGACTCGACAATGGTGCCGTCGCTCCACAAGTCAGTAAATGCATCGAACGTCTCCGCCGGAGATGGCAGGAGCTGCGTGGGATAGCGCAAACTCAACAAACCCCACAAAGCGATACCGATGGCGAGTGACAGTGCAACCGTTGCGGCGCGACGAGCCAATCTCGCCCAGGGCACCTTGCGTCGCGAGGGTCGCTGGACAACGCCTTCGTTGCCCACGACGTTGGTGGCGAGCGTCATCAGGAAATCCGTTCTTGATCCATGGTTCGACGAACTTCTTCACCGATCTCCTCACGGAGTCGGGCGTGAATCTTGCGGAGCGCCGGATCATCGATGTTGCGAGGACGTTCTAAGTCGACGTTATGAATGTTTTTAATGGTCGCTGCCGGACCGGCGGTCATCGTCACCACGCGGCTCGACAGCAGTACTGCTTCGTCGAGATCGTGCGTGACGAAAACGATCGTGCAGCCGGTCTTTTTCCAGATCTGATCGAGCTCGGCTTGCATCACTTCGCGGGTTTGAGCGTCAAGCGCCCCAAACGGCTCGTCCATCAGCACGATTTTCGGCTGGTTAGCGAGGACCCGGGCGATCTGTAAACGTTGCCGCATCCCACCCGACAGTTCTGTTGGGTACTTCCGCGCCGCGGTACCGAGGCCTACCAACCGAAGGAAGCGCATCGCCTCTTCGTTCCGTTCAGATCGCTTCAGACTCCTGAGCCGTGAACCAAAGGTCACGTTGTCGATGGCTCGCAACCACGGGAACAGCGCCTCGGTCGACTGAAAGACCACACCGCGATCAACGTCTGGGCCGACCACTCGGGTTCCACCAACCGAAACTGAACCTGAGACTGGCATGACGTACCCGGCAATTGCATTGAGCAAAGTTGACTTCCCACAACCGCTCGGACCCAGGAGACAGATGAATTCGCCTGGCTCAACCACGAGGTTGGCGCCTTTGACCGCATCGAAGTCGCCGAAGCTGATCGACACGTCATCGATCACAATGCTGCCATCAGCGACTTCGATGGATGTCAACTGTCTGCGCCCACGTAGAACACACGATCGATGACGACACCGAGGTCAGGTGACTGCTCGATGAGTCCACGATCGATAAGGTATGCGGCTTGCTTTTTGTAGGATTCGAGGTCGCTCTCATCGAAACCTCGGACGCCGAAATCAATCTGGTCGATGGCGGTCAGCGTCTGGTCGATGGGTACCGAAGCCGCAGCTTCGGTAATCACGGCAGTCGTCTGTGGATCGGCTTCGACGAATTCGGCAGCCTTGGCAAGCGCTCGGGCCACCGCTGCTGCGTAGTCGGCATTTCCCTCGCCCTCAAGGTACTCCTCGGTTGCGACCAACCAGTGAACGTAAGACGACCCAAAGTCTCCTGTTACACCCATAATTTGGGCGCCAAGCTCCACGGCGAGTACCGGCCACGGCTCCCACAAGATGAAGGCGTCGATGTCGCCGCGATTAAGGAGCGCTGGGATCTCGGCAGGTGAAGCCGAGATGTACTCGACGTCTGACAGGCCTTGGTCTTCCACGAAGATCTCAACGTTGTATTCCGAGAGTCCGGGCACGACGCCCATTTTCTTAATCTCGGAGAAATCCTCGATTTCTGGGCGTGCGACCAGCTTCAGGTAGTCACCTGATTCCTGGTAAACCATAAGCGCTCTGAAGATCGGGTTCGATGCCATCATGGTGAGCGTGGTCGTATCAGAGTTGCCAGCCAGGTCGACCTGACCGGCCCCGAGAGCATCCACCGCTTCGCCGCCTCGGGCGAACTGGATGAGCTCGACATCTTGAAGCCCTTCGGCCTCAAAGAGACCCTGTTCCTCGGCGACAAAGAACGGTGCGTATGCGGCGTCGATCCCAACGCCAATTCGCAGCTTCTCATCGAGAACGGGCGTGTCGCTCGACTGTTCCTCTGCCGAATCCGCCGGAGCGGCTGAATCCGCCGGAACGACTGATTGAACAGTCTCCTCGGCATCCGCCGTCGATGACGTGGAGCTAACTTCGTCGCTCCCGCATGCTCCGAGCATGAGGATTGATGCGGTTAGCAGTGCACCGGTTCTAAAGTTGGTCGTTCGCATGAAGGCCTCTCGGGTCAATGATGTTGGTCACGTTGAATTGCGGTAAGTAAAGCAACCGGCAATAACGGGGGCCAATGAGGACGGTTCACTCAGTGGACCGAGTCGGTGATCTGACTGGTCACGATGGATCACCCTTGACCTATGCAAACAAATAGTGTACATCCGGTCGGAGAAGTCTCGACGAGTGAACAAGGCCCATTGTCGACCGCGGCACCTGAGCAAGCCAATATTCCCTCACGCCCGGTCTCTGCAGACCTGCAGGTGGAACGTGAGTTTCGCAAGTGGCAGTTGTCCATCGGCTACCGGGTGCTCGCTCGGTTCGGATTGGACGAAGGAATTGCGGGACACATCACCGCCCGGGACACGGTCGAGCCGACGAGCTTCTGGACGGCGCCGTTCGGTGCCTACTTCGGTGCCGTCCGCAGCGAGGAGCTGCTCCTGGTCTCCGAAGATGGCGACGTGGTCGAGGGGGATGGCCCACTTAATCGAGCAGCGTTCGCGATCCACTCATCCGTCCATCGGGCACGCCCTGATGTTGCGGGTGCCGTCCACGCTCACGGTTTGTACGGAAAGGCGTTCTCCTCGCTGCACACCGAGCTGCTGCCGCTCACTCAAGATGCGTGCGCG
>JBLIKS010000168.1:0-6413 GCA_047635555.1 Candidatus Azotimanducaceae bacterium | reverse complement strand
ACGCCAACAACGATGTGGCCGGTGTCGATTTCGAAGTGACGGCGCAGCGCCTCACGGGTGTCAGAGCGACCCATTCCGTCGGTGCCGAGCGTCATGAACGTGCGGTCGGGCAAGAAGCGCATGACCTGCTCGGGGACCGCCATCATGAAGTCAGACACAGCCGTAATTGGGCCCTGCGAATCAGCAAGGATCTGGGCGACGCGCGGGACTCGCCGGTCACCGGAGGGATGCAACCGGTTGTGGCGTTCGGCCGCAAGGCCCTCCTCGCGGAGTGCCTTGTACGACGTGGCCGACCAGAGTTCGGCGCCGACGCCGTAGTGCTCAGCGAGGTCGGCTGCAGCTTCGCGGGCCGCACCCTGGGCGCTGCCAGAGAACAGCAGCGTTGCCGGAATCAGCTCGGCGTTCTCGTTCTCGCCAGTACCAGAGGGCGCGTCGGCCCACTTGTACAGACCTTCGACGATTGCCTCGGCGAGCCCGGGCGTGTCGGGCATGACCGGCATCTCGTAGTTCTCGTTGTAGAGGGTGATGTAGTAAAAGACGTCGGTCTCATCGGGCGTTCCGCCGCCGTACATCCGCTTGATGCCAGCATCGACAATGGCGCCGACCTCGTACGCAAAGGATGGGTCATACGCCTGCACGGCAGGCACGGTCGAAGCAAGCACGAGGCTGTGTCCGTCTTGGTGCTGCAGGCCTTCGCCCTCCAGCGTGGTTCGGCCGGCAGTGGCACCCATCAAGAAGCCACGTGTCCGCATGTCGGCGGCCTGCCAGATGAGGTCGCCGACTCGCTGGAATCCGAACATCGAATAGAAGGTGTAGAACGGGATCATCGGGACGCCGCGAGTGGCATAACTGGTGCCAGCCGCGATGAAGCTCGACATGGCGCCGGCCTCGGTGATGCCTTCTTCGAGGATCTGGCCGCTTTTCGACTCGGCATAGGAGAGCAGCAGGTCGTGATCGACCGGCTCGTAGAGCTGTCCCTGTGAGGCATAGATGCCGATCTCGCGGAACAGGGAGTCCATGCCGAAGGTGCGGGCTTCGTCGGGAATGATCGGGACGATTCGTTTGCCGACGTGCTCGTCACGAGTCAAGCTGCGCAGTAGACGAGTGAAGCCCATCGTGGTCGACACTGCTTGGCCGTTGGAACCCGACCACATCTCGGCGAAGGTCGAAGGATCCGGCAGCGACATCGGCTTGCGGACACGCGTTGTGCGCTCGGGCACGAAACCGTCGAGAGAGCGACGACGCTCCATCATGTACTGGTACTCGATGGAGTCGGCACCGAGCTTGATATACGGCGGGTTCTTGTCGTCGACGAGTTCCTCGGGGATGTCATCTTGGAGATGCAGGCGGTCACGCATATCCAGCATCTGCTTCTTGGTCATTTTCTTGATCTGGTGCGTCGAGTTGCGTCCCTCGAAGCCCTCGCCCAGCGTCCAACCCTTGACGGTTTTGGCCAGGATGACAGTGGGGCGGCCGGAGCCGAGGTTGTCCGACGCTGCCTTGTAGGCGGCGTACAGCTTGCGATAGTCGTGGCCACCACGCGGCAGGTTGCGGATGTCGTCGTCGGTGAGGTGCGAGACCATCTGGCGCAGCCGGTCGTCAGGGCCAAAGAAGTGATCGCGGGCGTAGCCGCCCGGCTCGGTCGCGTAGCGTTGAAACTCGCCGTCGACCGTCGTGTTCATCTTGTTCAGCAGCACGCCGTCTTTGTCTTGCGCGAGGAGGTCATCCCATTTGGAACCCCACACCACCTTGATGACGTTCCAGCCGGCGCCACGGAAGGTGGCTTCGAGTTCTTGAATGACCTTTCCGTTGCCGCGCACCGGGCCGTCGAGGCGCTGCAGGTTGCAGTTGACGACGAACACCAGGTTGTCGAGTTGCTCGCGTGACGCAAGGGAGATGGCGCCGAGTGTTTCGGGTTCGTCGCACTCGCCGTCACCGAGGAACGCCCACACGCGGCTGCCCGAGGTGTCGTCGATCTCGCGGTTGAGGAGGTAGCGGTTGTAACGGGCCTGATAGATCGCTGTGAGTGAGCCGAGGCCCATCGACACGGTTGGGAACTCCCAGAAGTCGGGCATCAGGCGCGGGTGCGGGTAGGAGCTGAGGCCGCGACCGTCGCGTCCGAGTTCGCGGCGGAAGTGGTCGAGATCGTCTTCGCTCAAGCGCCCTTCGAGAAAGGCGCGGGCGTACACACCGGGTGCAGCGTGGCCCTGGAAGTACACGTGGTCGCCGGGGTTGCCGTCGGCTTTACCGCGGAAAAAGTGGTTGAAGCCGATCTCATAGAGCGCAGCTGAACTGGCGAAGGTCGAGAGGTGGCCGCCGATGCCGTCGGCTGCCTTGTTGGCCTTGACGACCATTGCCGCGGCGTTCCAACGGATAAAGGCGCGAATGCGTCGCTCGATGTGTTCGTCGCCCGGGAACCAGGGCTCTTCGGAGCGCGGGATGGTGTTGACGTATGGCGTCGAGACCGTGGCCGGGAACGACACCTGGCTGGCGCTCGCGCGTGCCATGAGCCGCGACAGCAGATAGCGGGCCCGGTTTTTTCCGTGCCTGTCGACGACGGCGTCGAGGCTGTCGAGCCATTCCTCGGTCTCGACGGGGTCAATGTCGGGGAGCTGATGGACATGTCCGTCAAAAATCATACAAATCCATTCTCGCAGGGTTACCGAGCGGTAGTGATCAAGAAGTCACAACTGTCCGAAACTGTTCGGTGACTGCAGGGGCCATCGCCGTGCGTCAGCCGCGAACGGCTCTAGGTTGAGACCAATGAGTCGACTCGAGATCTACACCGATGGTGCCTGCCAGGGAAACCCCGGGCCAGGCGGCTGGGGCTGGGCTGCGGCACCCGATGGCGAGCCGAACGGCTCGGGTGGCGAAGCAGCGTCCACGAACCAGCGAATGGAGATCTACGCGGTAATTGATGCGCTGCGCACCTATTCTTCGGTTGCTGACGATCACGGTGCCCCGGTGCCAATCGAGATCGTCTCCGATTCCACCTATGTGGTCAAGTGCTTCAACGACAAGTGGTGGGTCAAGTGGGAACGCAACGGCTGGAAGAACTCGAAGAAGCAGCCCGTAGCGAATGACGATCTGTGGAAGCCACTGATCGAACTCGTGCAAGCTGGCGACGTCACCTTCCGATGGGTCAAGGGCCACAGCGGCGACCGGATGAATGACATGGTCGACGCACTCGCCGTCGCTGCAGTGCCCCGTCGCGGCTGACTGTTCACCTGCGCCGCGAAGGTGCCGGAAAATTGGCCATGTTGACGTGACTGCGACGTCGTGCAACATTACGATTCGATGACATGCGCACATTGAGTTGGGGTCGAGGGTTGGTTGCTGGATTTGTTGCCGGCGCAGTAGCTGTGGCCAGCATCGTTGCGCCTCCGCCTGAGCCAGCGCAGGCTGCCGGCGGCGACATCGTCGCCATTGTCATTGAGGGCACCGGCTTCGGTCACGGTCGAGGCATGAGCCAGTGGGGCGCCTACGGCTACGCAGTCGATCACGGCTGGGACTGGAAACAGATTCTCGAGCACTACTACGGCGGTACTGAGGCTGGAACCGTGCCCGCAGCGGAACGGGTCCGTGTCCGGCTGACCGGCCTGGACGGCCAGAACACCATCGGCGTCATCTCGCATGGCACGCCAATTTCTTGGAACGGCAAAACCAGCGCCTCGATGTACGCCAAAGAGACTTCCACTCCAGGCACGTTCGAAGTGTGGGGCTCGACCGGCCAGGCCTGTCCTGGAGCATCGACGCTGACGGTCCCCGGCGGCGCTCCAGTGATTGCCACGGGCGCACAGGGTGTGGCGGTCGAACAGATCCAGCAGTTCCTGCGGACATATCAGCCAACGGCGGCAAGCATCGCGGTTGACGGCGACTTCGGTAACCAGACTCGCGGCCACCTGGTCGACTGGCAGAACGCCGTTGGCGTCACGCTTGACGGCACCTGGGGGCCCGAGGATGCCGCAGAGGCGCGTTCGATCATCGCTGCCGACACCGCGTCGACGTTCACGCTGCTCGGCACCGAAGTGGCAACCACTGGAAACCCCGTGAGCTTCACCATCGAGAACGCCGACGGAAATATCGACCCAGAACTCGCTATCGGACTGTGTTCGCCTCAGCGGTCGATCACGCACTACCGCGGCTCAATTGACGTCTTGAGTACGTCGTCCGGGAACCGCGTGGTCAACGACGTCAGTGCCCAGAACTACGTCCGCGGCGTCATCCCGCGTGAAGTGTCGGCATCGTGGGGCGACGCTGGCAACGGCGCCGGGGTGAACGCCCTACGGGCTCAGGCAGTCGCGGCCCGTTCGTACGGGCTCGAGCAACGGCGCAGCTACTTCTACGACGGCACGTCCACCCGCTACGCCACCACCTGCGATACAACGGCATGCCAGGTCTACGGCGGTGCTGCACGGCGCGGCGCGGCCAACGGGAACGCAGAAGTCCGCGAAGACCCCCGGACCGATGCTGCTGTGGCGTCGACTGCAAACGTGGTCCGGCGATGGCCTGGCGGCCACCCGAAGGCAGGGCAACTCGTCTCGACCGAGTTCTCCGCATCGAATGGCCCCCGCACCGCGGGCGGCGAGTTCCCGGCAGTCGACGACATCGGTGATGACACGCTCAAGAATCCGAACCACCGCTGGAAACGCGTCATTGATGCCGACACGCTCGAGTCGAAATACCGGATCGGCCAGATCACCTCGGCTGCGATGATCGATGCGGCGGCAAGTCAGTACAAGGGGTACGACGGGATCTGGTTCGACGACGTCGTCATGACTGGCACGTCAGGAACGGCACGACTGAACTCGTGGGACTTCCGAAACGCTTTCAACCTGCCTTCACCCGGCTTCACCGTTCGGATTGTTCGCGAAGTTGCGACGCCCACGAGGTTCGGGTTCATTGGCGACTCGGTGGGCAGCAGTATTGCGTCGGCCAGCACCTCGGAGTTCCAATCCGTCATCGACGGGACGTTTGCATCTCCGACGATCAACGCGGTGTCCAATCGCTGTACGAATCGATCATCGTGTTCGGGAACGAGCGGTGTCGACATCGCCAAGGGCCTGACGTACGGCCTCGATCTGGTCGTTGTCGAACTCGGCTACAACGACAGCGCCTCGACCTTCGCCAGCGACGTGAACGCGATGATGGCTGCGTTGACCGCCCGCGGCGTCAAGCAGGTCGCGTGGGTCAACCTGGCCGAGATCCGAACCAACTCCAACGGCTTGACGTACCGGCCGCACAACGTCGCGCTCGCGGCAGCGCAGCGGCAATGGCCCAACCTCAGGATTCTCGACTGGAACACGACGAGTAGCGATCCGGGTTCGCGAGCTCGCTGGTTCAGCGATGGAGTACACCTCACCTCGACCGGCCAGGCCGAGTTCGCCCTCTGGCTCTTCGGCGAGGCCACAGCGCTCGGGCCGAGCACCAAGCTCGGCCCGCCGAAGAAAATCGTGTTGCCGATCCGCGGCGCCGTTCTCACCGACGCTGCTGGCAATCAGGTGACCGTGCCGGACTTGGCGACATCGGTTGCGTTGAACATCACTGCCTTCCAGCCATCTGGACCTGGCTTCGTGACCGTCTGGCCGTGTGGGTCGGATCGGCCCGAGACCTCGAACCTGAACTACGGCGGTGGCCAAATAATTGCCAACAACGTGCTCGCCCCCATCGACGATGACGGCACTATCTGCCTGTACTCGCTCGTCACGACCGATGTGATCGTTGACGTCAGCGGTTGGTTCACTGCCGAAGCAGGTGCGGTGGCTGCAGGAACTGGCGTCGTCGGCGTCACGCCGAAGCGCATCGTCGATACGCGGTTGGGTCTTGGATGGGCTGGCCGGGTGGCTGAGAAAAACCCCATAGTCATCGATGTGGCAGGCATGACCGCCACGCGCCCCGATGGCACGACGGTCACAGCGCCATCTGATGTACTTGCCGTGAGCCTGAACGTCACAGCGGACGGCGCCAGCGGGCCCGGATTCTTGACGGTCTGGCCGTGCGACGAGCCGTTCCCGCTGGCTGCGAGCGTCAACTACAAAAAAGGTGCAACGATCGGCAACGGCGTCTTTGCCGGTGTTGACGGAGACGGCCAAGTTTGTATTTACTCACTCGCCAGCACCGATGTCGTCGTCGACGTTCAGGGCTGGGTTGTTCCTGATCAGTCCAGGGCGCCGTTCACTGCGGTCACGCCGAGCCGACTGGTCGACACCAGGTCGGGCCGCCAAGTGACCGAGTCTTCGCGGCTCACGGTCCCTGTACACGGCGCTGCTGTCACCATTGCAGGCGTGGCCACGACTGTCCCGACCACGGCAACTGCGGCAGTCGTCAACGTCGTCGTGGCCGATCCTGACGATGATGGTTTCGTGACCGTTTGGCCCTGCTCCGGCGATGTGCCGCTTGCAGCGAATCTCGTG
>JBLIKS010000167.1:0-6426 GCA_047635555.1 Candidatus Azotimanducaceae bacterium | reverse complement strand
GCTTGCTGCGATACAGGCACCTGTACCGACCGCTGCTTCCAACATGCCGCGACGCGACATGCTGAGATCAGTCGTCTTGGTGGTCTTTCACCAGGGTGCCGAGATACAGCTCGATGACCTTGGGGTCGTTCAAGAGTTCCTTGCCCGTACCGGTGTATGCGTTTGAGCCCTGATCGAGCACGTAGCCACGGTGACAGATCTGCAAGCAACGGCTGGCGTTCTGCTCGACCATAACGATCGATACGCCGGCCTTGTTGATCTGGTGACAACGAATGAACACTTCGTCCTGCAATGCCGGAGACAGGCCAGCAGACGGCTCGTCGAGCAACAGCACTGACGGATCCATCATTAGCGCACGGCCCATGGCCAGCATCTGACGCTCACCGCCCGACAGCGATCCGGCGCGCTGGTCGGCACGCTCCATCAGACGCGGGAACATGTCGCCAATGATGCCAACGCGCTCCTTGTAGAGCGGCGGATTGAGAAATGTCCCCATCTCCAGGTTTTCGGTGACCGTGAGCGCAGGAAACACGTTGTTGTTCTGTGGCACGTATCCAATGCCACGACTCACCAGCTTGTTTGCCTTGAGGTTCGTGATTTCCTCGCCGCGGTGCCGGACCTGGCCGCCGCGAATGTTGACGAGGCCAAACATCGCCTTGATCAGCGTGGACTTACCAGCACCATTCGGGCCAATGATCCCAACGAGTTCACCCTGGGCAAGCTCAAGGGAGCAGTCGTTGAGAATGTCGACACCGGGGATGTAGCCCGCCGTCAGGTTGTCGGCGACGAGCAACGGCTCGCTCTTCGTCGCGACCGGCGCACCGGCTGTATTCGGGGAAGCGTCAGACATCGTCAGGGCTCACAGTTCAGTGTCGAGATCGAGTGCGGAGTCGTGGTTTGATCCGAGGTAGGCATCGACCACGGCCTTGTTCTGGCCAATCGAGGCTGGCGGGCCCTCGGCAATGATCCGGCCTTCGGCCATCACGATAACCCAGTCGGAAATCTCTTGGACCATGTCCATGTCGTGCTCGACAAACAACACGGTCATGCCGGCGTCGCGCAGGCCAGTGACGTGGCCAAGCAGCGATTGAGTCAGGGCCGGGTTGACGCCGGCCATCGGCTCATCGAGCATCACCATCGATGGCTCGACCATCAGTGCTCGCGCCATCTCAAGGAGCTTGCGCTGACCACCGGACATCGTGCCAGCGAACTCATCACGCATGTGCGAGAGCTTGAAACGATCAAGCAGAGCATCGGCGCGTGCCTCAATCGCCCTCTCCTGGGCTCGCCATGTGAAAGGAAGGACCGAACGCCACATTGACTCGCCCTTCTGACCGGTTCCACCGAGCTTCATGTTCTCGATGACGGTCATCTTCGACAGCGCCTTGGTGAGCTGGAACGTGCGGACCATGCCGTAGTTGGCAATTTTGTGAGCGGGCACCTTGTCGATGTTGTGCCCGTCGAAGATCCTGGTGCCGTGATCCGGTGTGTCGAAGTTGGTGAGCAGGTTAAACAAGGTTGTCTTGCCCGCACCGTTCGGCCCGATGAGCGCAGTGATCACGCCTCGCTGCACTTCGACATGTTCGACGTCGACAGCGGTGAGGCCTCCGTAACGCCTGACGACGCTGTCGGCAATAAGGATCGGGTCGGGCTTTTTCGCGCCCGGCTCCCACGGAACGTCAGCGAGTGCAGCACGTGCTGCCACCGAGTCGACGCCAGCGATCTTGTCAGAGACTGCCGCACTCATATCGGAGACCTCGCCGGCTGCGCCAGCGAGAGGTCCAGCGTCGGGGATCAAATCGTCCTTGAACGAATCTTCGAACTGGTCACCGGTCATCGAGCGCCATCTCTTCCTTATTACCAAAGATGCCTTGCGGGCGGAATGCCGCAAGGAGTGCGAGGCCGAGGCCCATGATCATGAAGCGCACCTGACCGACCTGGGTGCCGGTCATGATCGAATCGGGGATCACATCGGCTGCCACGCCCTCGCGCAGGAACGTGTCAGAGAAGCTCAGCAGGCCAAAGAATAGCGATGCGCCAACGATCGGAGCAAGCACCTTGCCGGCCCCGCCGAGGATCAGTGCGACCCACACGAAGAAGGTGACGTCGGTGATGAAGTTGTCAGGCTGTGCCACCGAGAAGCCAATGGCTCGGATCATGCCACCGACCGCACCGAAGATACCGCCGATGATCAGTGCCTGCATTTTGTATGAATAGGCGTTCTTGCCGAGGCTTCGAGCCGCGTCTTCATCTTCGCGAATTGCCTTGAGTACCCGTCCCCATGGGCTGCGGATCAGTAGCCAACAGATCGTCGCAGCAATGGCCAACACGACCCAGCCGACAATAACCAGGAACATCTGGTTGCCGGTGAACAGGTTGAACAGGTAGCGGTCTTGCGTATCAAACGGGCTCATGTCGTAGAACGTTCCCGAGAACCCAGTGAGGCCGTCGGAAGAGTTCGTCCACTTCTTGATGCCGGGCGTAGGCGAACGAACCACGATGCGGAAGATCTCGGCCACGGCAATGGTCACGATGGCGAGGTAGTCGGCACGCAGACGCAAGGTCGGAATACCCATGATCAGTGCAAAGACCACGGGGAACACGATGACACCGAAAAAGATGCCAAGCCAGAACAGCGTGCCCTCGCTCAGGTTCCAGCCAAAGTTTCTGTTCGCGGCAGGCCCAATGGTTGCGACCATCATGGCCAGACCGTAGGCGCCGGCAGCCATGAACACCGCCTGGCCAAAGTTGAGTAGTCCGGTGAAACCGAAGTGAACGTTGAGGCCGATTGCGGCCAGGGCGAAGACAATGAAGCTCTCGCCAATGAGCCCGCGGAACAGGCTTTCGATGATTGATCCCCAATCCATGATGATCCCCTATCCGATCCGTTCCGCTCGTCCGAGCAAGCCCTGCGGGCGCACCAAGAGGATGACAATCAATGCAAGCAGTGCCCCGATGTTTTTCATATCTCCCGGGATGAGCAATGTCGACATCTGGATGAAGACACCAGCGATCAGACTGCCAACGAGGGCCCCGTACGCTGTGCCAAGGCCGCCGAGCGTGACGCCGGCGAACATCAGCAGCAGAAGGCGGAAGCCCATCTCCCAGTTGACATTCTCGGTGAGCCCGAAGAGCACGCCGCCAAGACCGGCCAGGGCACTGCCGGTGATCCAGACGTATTTGATGACTTGTTCGACGTCGATCCCCGACGATTCGGCGAGGTCACGGTTGTCCGAGACAGCACGCATTGCCTTGCCGACGCGAGTCTTGCGGAGCGCCGTTGCCACCCCGAGCAGCACCAAAGTGCCGAACACAACGATGAAGATGTCCTTGCGGAGCATTGTGAAGAGCCCGAAGAACTCGACCTGGTTGCCAATGCGATAGTCGCGGTAGAACCCGGCGCGGCCACCGAACTGATACAGAAAGACGTACCGGAAGAAGATCGAGAGGCCAATCGACACAACCAGTGCCGAGATCAGGCTGGCTCCACGGTTGCGAAGCCGCTTCCACACCAGTTCGTTAAACAGTCCACCAACGGCACCGGTGATGATGGTTGCCAACACCGCTGCGAAGACCAAGGACGTCATCCAACTGCCGAGGAAATCGAACTGCCAGGTCACGTGGAAGACGTACCCGATCATTGCACCGAACGTGACCATTTCGCCGTGTGCGAAGTTGGTGAGGCCGGTCGTGCCGTAGATCAGTGACAGGCCGATGGCGCACATCGCGATGATCATGCCGAGCTTGATTCCGTCGACGAACAGCTGAATGGGTCGAATCGAGTTGGATTCTTCCACCACACGCTCACCCAGCGGGAACAGCGTGTTCTTGTTCGTGCTTGTCTGCACCTCGACCCCGGTCAGCGGATTGTTGTCGGCATTGCGCAGCTCGAAACCCTGCAGCGTGTCGACGTTGAGTTCGACCGAGTAGACACCTGAGCCCGGCAGCGGGACGAGCCAGACACCTTCGGCGTCGGTCGTTGCCGTTCCGACCTCGTTACCATCGGCATCGAACACCGTGAACTCGACGCCTTCGACGAAGATCCGCTCCCCTGCCTCGTCCTCGGCACGCATCGTGCCTCCGACTGACTCGGCAGGTTCGTCCTGAGCAGCGACTGAGCCGCCGATCGACAAGAACGCCATGAGCGACGCAAGCGACGCAAGAAGAATGGTCGACCAAGTCGAATGCCGACCGGATCGCTGGGTTGAAGTGGGAATCGCCAATTGATGTGGCGTTCGCCCCTGAGACCTGTGCAGCACGGAGCGAGACACTAGACCCTGGCGAGAGGTTGAGGTTCAACTTTTAGCGCAGGTTTCACAATTTCGATGGCGCATGCGAAGACGAAAAGTTGCATGCTGATCACCCAGAGCGCTGTGGCGAGGGCGATGTGGACACCGACCAATACCTCGGGAACTCCGTTGAAATACTGCGTATACCCGACGCCACCTTGCAGTAGCCCGACGAAAATCCAAGCAGAAAGCGTTCCCCCGAGACGACGCTGCGCCGGTTTGTCGGAGCGCAACTGTACGACAAGCGCAACCGCGACTACCAGGGCAAAAATGACGGTGACACTGTGGATCCGAGCGACATGCGAAATTTCAAACCCAAAACGACGGACATCTTCTTCGCCCGCATGGGGACCTGTCCCGGTCACCACTGTTCCGGTTGCGAGAGCTGCGGCGGTCAATACCGCGACGGTGGTCGCAAGTTGTCGGGTCCGCGGTTCGAACCGAGCGGCGTCGGGCTGGGTCTCGGCGGACCGCCGAATTGCAATCATGCCGAAAGTGATCGACACCATTGCGAGGAGGAAGTGTGACTGCACAAGCGCTGGGTGCAGATCCGCCCGAACGGCAATGCCACCGACCACGCCGTTCGCAAACACCGAGAGAAATACGCCGACTGCGGGCCAGCGGAGTCCGAGACGTCGAGGCTGTTGGCGGAACGCCGCGACCGCAAGGAGCAACGTGGGGAGACCAATGACCCCACTCAGCAACCGGTTGGCCTGCTCGATTGCGGTGTGCCCGGACGACACATCGACGAAGCGTTCGGCGTTGCAACTCGGCCAGTCGTCACAGCCCAGCCCACTCCCGGTCAGTCGGACGACACCACCGGCAACCACCAGCACACAGATGCCAACGGTCGTGATGATCGCCAGTCGGCGATATCTGTCGAGTCCTCGGAGCCAGCCACCTGATGCGTCCCGCAACATCTGTATCAGAGGCTACGGCTAGCGTCGCTTGCGTGCTTAGTTCGTTCGACGACTTTCCTGTTCATCAGACGTCACATCCGGTGGCTCAAACCGCCGGGACCGACCTGAATCACTACGACCGCTACTTCTTTAACGGCTACACAAAAGACACTCGTCTCTTCTTTGCCCTGGCGATGGGCCTGTATCCGAATCGCCATGTCGCTGACGCTCACTTCAGCGTTGTTCTCAATGGTCGGACAGTCGACGCTGAGCAGATCAACGTCCACGCCTCGCGCCGTGCCCCACTCGACCGGGCTGATGCCAACAGGGTCGGGCCGATCGAGGTGGAGGTCATTGATCCGCTCAATGCACTGCGTCTCGCGATCGACGCTCCCGAGCACGGGCTCCGTGCCGACCTGACATTCGTCCGACGGTCCGCACCGATCCAAGAACCGCACTTTTTTAATCAGGTGGGCCAGCGCGTCCTGATGGACTCAACGCGCATGACACAGTTCGGCGGCTGGGAAGGATGGGTCGAGGTCGATGGCGAAGTGATCGACCTCGAAGCTGGTGAGACCGTCGGGAGCCGTGACCGCTCGTGGGGTGTCCGGCCCGTCGGTGAGCCAGCCCCGACCGGAGCGCCGGTCGCCGATCCACAGTTTTACTGGTTATGGGCACCACTCAATTTCGACACGTTCTCGACCCATTTTGACGTCAATGAGTACTTCGACGGCAAGCGCTGGCATGAGACAGGATTCGTCTCACGCGCCAACAGTGGCAGAGGCGACGTTGCCGAGCCGGCGGAGGCAATGCGGAGTGTCGACTACCGAATCGGCTGGCAACCCGGCACCCGTCGCGCCGAATGGTTCGAGATCGACTTTGTGCCTTGGAACGGCGAGTCCTCGACGATCAAGCTCCAACCACTCTTCGACTTCCACATGTTGGGCATCGGGTACGGCCACCCGGACTGGCGTCACGGCATCTGGAAAGGCGAACTGGTCGTCGGCGGCGACCGCTGGCGCCTCCCGGTGGAAGACCCGAATGCCCCGCACCACATGCATATTCAGTCGATCGTGCGAGCCACAACTACCGGCGGACTCGGCGAAAACGAGGGCCTCGGCACACTCGAGCAACTCGCCTTCGGCCGCCACGACCCAACCGGCCTGACCGGCCTGAACACCGGGTTCGGCCAATAGTTACGTATGGGGTCAGGCCCCTTTCGCAACAGTTGCGAAAGG
>JBLIKS010000166.1:0-6443 GCA_047635555.1 Candidatus Azotimanducaceae bacterium | reverse complement strand
TCCTCGGCATCCCCGACCACATGACACAGGCCGGGCTGCTGCCCGTTGCGTACACGACGGGCACCGACTTCAAGCCAGCCAAGCGCGACGACGTCGCCGAGATCACGTACCTCGACACGTACAAGAACCCGATCCGCCCGGCCTGACGCACTCGCTGATCGAGCGCATCGCTTCACTGACTACCGTTCGGACATGAGTCCACCCGACGAACTGCTGACGGTGAGCGAAGAACGCGTTCGAGGACGAGTCGGAATCAAGTGGTCAAAGCACGGTCCTGATGTGCTCGCGGCGTGGGTCGCCGACATGGACTTCGACCCACCGGCACCGGTCCTCAACGCAATCCGTTCCCACACCGAACGCGGTGACCTCGGGTACGGGCCGTTTGCTGTCGACCTCGCTCCAGCGTACGCCGACTGGCAGGAACGTCGACACGGATGGCGCCCCGACATCGAACAGATCCAACCGTTCACCAGCGCCCTCCACGCCCTCGAAGTAGCGCTTTGGAACACCACCGATCCGGGCGACGGTGTCGTCGTGTTCACGCCGATCTACTACCCGTTTCTCGATGCGATTGCCAACAGCGGCCGCCGACGGATCGAGGTGCCGCTGATCAGCGACGGATGGAAGCTCGATGTCGAGCACTTCGAAGCGGCGATCGACGACACGACCAAGATCATCCTGTTTTGTCACCCGCACAACCCGACGGGCCGCATCTTCGATGACGACGAAATCGCGGCCGTGGCCGATGTTGCCGAGCGACACGACCTGCTTGTGATCACCGACGAGATCTGGGGCGACCTCACCCATCAGCCAGGATTCATTCCGTTGGGCGCCACCGACGAGCGGTTCGCCGGTCGATTGATCACCCTCGGCTCAGCGAGCAAGACTTTCAACCTCGCCGGCCTACGCACCGCCGTTGCCCACATCGATCACGCACCACTCACGGCAACCCTCGCGACGATGCCAGGCCACTTGCACGGTTCACCGAGCACGCTCGGAATCACCGGCACGATCACTGCGTGGACGGCCTGCGATGACTGGCTGACGGTGGCGCGCCGCACTATCGAAGTTCGTCGTAACCAGCTCGCAACCCGACTTGCCGCCGACCTCCCGGGCGTCGGCTTTCAGCTCCCGCAAGCGACGTACCTCGGCTGGCTCGATTTCTCGGTGTACGACATTGGCGATGACCCGTCCGAATGGCTGCTCGAACACGCGCAGGTGGCGCTGGCGAGCGGCTCGAAGTTCGGGACTGGCGGCCGAGGGCATGCCCGAATCAACGTGGCGACGTCGCCTGAAATTCTCGCCAAGGTGATCGACCGGATCGCCACCACATTGTCTACACACCGAGCCGAACACTTTGGGAGTACTCCATGACCGATACCAGCAATGAGCAAGCCGTCCACATTCGCAAGGGCGCGCCTGGCGATCTTGACTGGCCGACCACCCTGGCCCGGCTCGACAAGGTGCTTCGCATCCGCACGACGCCGATCGGCATGAAGATGTTCGAGACGGCAGCCGAGATGGAAGCGGTCCCGAAGATCCGACGGCCGAAGGACGTTCACACGGCCGATCAAATCGTGTCGATGGCATCGCGACTCAACTGGACCGTCGGCATTACCGGCGCCGATTTGGTCGGAGCGCAGTGCCAAGCCGTCCTCGGGCTCGGTGCTCAGGATGACGAGTGGTACTCGGGCAAACACATGGCCGGCGTGTGGTTCGAGACGATCGAAGACTCCGCAGCCCACCAAGCCGCGATGCACGTCGTCCCCATTGGCAAGTACGAGGCAATGGCGGTGTCGCCGCTCAGCACAGGCCGCCTCGATCCGCCAGACATCTGCATGATCTACGCAACGCCCGGCCAGATGATCCTGCTCATCAACGGGCTGCAATGGTCGGGGTACAAGAAGCTCGAATGGGGCTGTGTTGGTGAATCGTCGTGCGCAGATTCGTGGGGTCGCGCCTTGTCGACGGGCGAGCCGAGCCTGTCGATCCCGTGCTACGCCGAACGTCGGTACGGCGGCGTGCAGGACGATGAGATGTTGATGGCGTTGCAGCCGCATCAACTGGTGCAGGCCATCGACGGAATGGAGGCGCTGTCACGAAACGGCCTGCGCTATCCGATCCCGCCCTACGGCATCCAGACCGACGCACGCGCCGGCCTCGGCGCCAGCTACTGACCTTGCTGGCCGGGCGCCAGGGTTAGATGCTGATCGGCAGCGCAGCCGGACCGCGCCCGAGCAGCACCTCGCCCCACGTGACGACGGCGTCGTCGCGGAGCGCGAGGTGAGGGAATCGCTCGATCAGGCGACCGATCGCCACCTCGGCTTCCAGCCGAGCGAGCGCTGCGCCCAGGCAGAAGTGGCCGCCGTACCCGTAGCCCAAATGTGACCGGGCATTCGAGCGATCGATGCGCAGTTCGTCAGGATCGTCGAACACGACCGGATCGCGGTTGGCGCCGAGCACGCCGAGGAACACGGTCTGGCCGACGGCCATGGCGATGCCGTCGCGCTCATGGGCTTCGCCGACGACGCGCACCATGAGTTTTGTCGAGCCGTCGAACCGGTGCAGTTCTTCGAGCGCACCGACCAGCTGCTCAGGTCGTGAACCCAGCAACTGCTGCTGCCCAGGGTGCCGGAGCAGCGAATGCATCGAGTTTGAGATCAGGTTGGTCGTCGTCTCGTGTCCGCCGAACAACAGCAACGTGAGCGCCCCGACCAACTCGGTCGGGGCCAGGCCGGCATCGGGGTCGTCGTTGGTCACCGCAATGAGTGCAGAAATCAAGTTGTCGGTTGGTTCGCTGGTGTATCGATCGACCAGGCCGGTGAAGTATCCGACGAACTTGGCACTGCCTGCCGCAGCTCGCTCAATGCCAGCTGTTCGGTTGGCCGAGCCAAAAACGATGGCGGCGAGCTGATCGCTCCAGTGCTTGAAATCGTCGCGGTCCTGCGCTGGTACACCGAGGAGTTCCGCGATCACGATTGCCGGCAGCGGAAAGGCAAAGTCGCGAACGAGGTCGGGTTCGTCGATGTCCGCGAGATCGTCAAGCAACTTGTCGACGATCTCTTCGACTCGCGGCCGGAGGTTGGCGAGACGCGACGGAGTGAAGGTGCGACGGAGTGGCTCCCGCAACCGAGTGTGCTCGGGCTCGTCGTGGAACACCATCCAGCCGCGAAGTAGGTCGAAGGTCTGGCCCATTGCGGCGCGTGATGGCTCGTCGAGCCGCGCCTCAAGTGGGGTCAGCCGATCGCTTGACAGCCGTTGATCGTGGAAACCGAGTCGGACTGCCTCGTGAGTGGTGAACATCCACGCACGATGTCGAGTGAGCCACACGATTGGGCCCATCTCGCGCAGTGCAGCAAAAATGGCGTGGGGATCAGCGATGGCATCCGGCGCGAGGAGATCGATGTCGCTGGTTGGAGCGTTCACGAGCCGGGTCCGCGCAGTAACGCAATGACGCACGCGTTGGCATCGACACCTGCCGCGCCACCGCCCATTGTTTCGAGCAGTGCGACCCGTGCGCCGGCGACTTGGCGTTCGCCTGCTTCGCCACGCAGCTGCCAGACCAACTCGGCGGTTTGGGCCAAACCGGTCGAGCCGAGCGGGTGCCCGCGAGACAACAGCCCGCCGCTGGGATTGACCGGCTGCGGCCCACCCAGGCGCGTGTGGCCCGACGGAGCAAGTGCAGCGCCTTCGCCCCGAGCCGCAACACCGATTGCTTCGAGTGTGAGGATTTCGCCGATGGTGAACGCGTCGTGCACCTCGAACACGTCGACATCCTGAACTACCAACCCTGCCTCGGCGAATGCCCGAGCCGCAGTGCGGGCCACTGTTTGGAAGCCCCACGGCTCGGCGTCGCTCGACGTCCAGAGCGGACCGGACGAGAACTGGCTGGAGAGGATTTCGACCTGCCGGTGCCCATTGGGCTTGGACTCGGGGCTGAACGCAGTGATCACCGCAGCGCCCGCGCCATCAGACATCGGGCAGCACTGCAGCAGGGTCAACGGACCCGCAATCGGCCGGCTCTCCAATACCTCGGCCCTGGTCGGTGGAGTGCCTGAGAGGTGGGCTCGCGGGTTGAGCGCACCATGCGCCTTGTTTTTCACTGCGACCTCGGCGAGGAGTGCCGGGTCGACGTCGAACTCCTGCACGTAACGGCTCGCCTGTAATGCGTATAACGCTGGCATCGCCAAGCCTGCACGGCCCTCGGGGTCGCTCAGCTCTGGCACGATCGGCCCGGCGAACTGCGTCGACAACTGTTCGACGCCGACGGCGATCACCCGCTCGTAACGCCCCGACGCGACCGCCTGCTGCGCTTCGTGCAGCGCGACGGTTCCGCTCGCGCAGGCTGCCTCGATCTTGAACGTCGGAATGCCACCAAGCCCTGCGCCGGCCAGCACCCGATTGGCAAGGCCGGGCGGCCCGAACACGGAGCCGACGAACGCTGCATCGATCTCAGATGGTGCGAAGCCGCTGTCATCGATCGCCTCGATGATTGCTTCCCACGCCAACTCCTCGACGCGTCGATCGGGGAAGCGTCCGAATTGTGAGGTGCCAACGCCGGCAATACCCACTCGGCGGTCGGTCATGACGCGACCGCTTCGACGAGCAGATCGCCGTTGTCGTCGCCGACGAATCGCACGGCGCCCCCGGCAGGGACTTCGATGGCGTCAACAATTCGGGCCAGCACGCGCGGCCCACCGTCAACGTCGACGTAGGCGAGGACAAACGGGGGAGCGAGATCGCCGATCCGGAGGTGCACGGTGGCCGCCGACCAGACGGTGCCCCCGGGCCCGAACGATTTCGGCATGGTCGAACCGAGGCATCGCTCGCAGCGGGCATGCGTCCGAGCGGCAACGTGGCCGCACGCGGTGCACAGCGATCCGTCGATGCAACCGTCGACCAGGTGGGGTCTTGGGTCAGCCGGTATCGGAGGAGTGCTCGCCATTGCCCCATGCAAGCACGCCGCATGAGCGTGCGACGATCCGCACCGCCGATCTGCCCGCCGGGTCGTCGCCTGATTGGCCAACAGATCAGACTGTGCCGATGGACGTCCGGGGACTCATGGCACAAGCCGCAACACTCAACGCACAACGGACAGCGGTGATTCATGGCGATCGCCATTTGACATTTGCTGCGGCGTGGACCCGCGGCACGAGGCTCGCCAACGCCTTGCTCGCCCTTGGCCTCGTTCCTGGTGACCGAATTGGTGTCCTCGAAGACAACAGCATTGAGGCGCAAGATCTCTTCGCCGGTGCGACTATTGCTGGCCTCGTACGTGTACCGCTGTACGCCCGCAACTCGGCTGAGGCGCACATCCACATGCTCGACCACACGGGCTGTCGGGCGGTCATTGTCGCCGAGCACTACGCGCACGAGATCGAGGCGATTCGTGCCGACCTTCCTGACGTCGAACACGTCATCGTCCGCGATTCGGGTTACGAGCAGTGGCTTGGCGGGCACGACGATGTCGACCCGAACGTGCCGATCGATCCGGACGACTGGTACATCATCCGCCACACTGGCGGGACCACGGGCAAGCCAAAGGGCGTGGCATATACACACCGTTCGTGGCTCGCCACCGGGCGCGACTGGTTCTACAACTTCCCGCCGATGATTGCAGGCGAACGGTGCCTCCACGTCGGACCGATCTCACACGGCTCTGGCTACCTGTACACGCCGACGTGGTTGAGCGGCGGCGCCAACGTGCTGCTCGATCACTTCGACCCGGCGGAGACGATCGAGGTGATGGAGCGTGAGCGCGTCGGCTACATGTTTGCCGTGCCCGCGATGCTGAACGCGCTCGCCCGTGATGAAACAGCGCGCAGCCGCGACTGGTCGGCGCTCAAAGTGATTCAGATTGGCGGCGCACCGATCGCAGACGAGACCGCCCTGCTTGCGCGCGACGTATTCGGCATGGTGATGTATCAAGGCTTCGGGCAGACCGAGGCGCTTCCGGTCTGCATGATGGGCCCCGAAGAGTGGTTTTCGGAAGTCGAGGGTTCTGAGCCGCTTCGCTCGACCGGTCGTGCGTTGCCGTTCGCCTACCTGCAGATCCGCGACCCCGATGACAGCATGCAGGAGTTGCCGATCGGTGCCGAAGGGGAGATCGCCGTCAAGTGTGATGGCCAGATGCTGGAGTTCTGGGACAATGCCGAGGCGACCGCTGAACGCATCACGTCCGACGGGTTCGTACTCACTGGCGACATCGGGCGACTCGATGCGAACGGCTACCTCTACGTGCTCGACCGCAAGGACGACATGATCATCTCGGGCGGCTTCAACATCTGGCCAGCCGAACTCGAGAATGCCATTGCCGACCATCCCGACGTCGTCGAAGTAGCGGTGTTCTCTGTGCCTGACGACAAGTGGGGCGAGACGCCCATGGCGGTGTGCTCAGTGGCCGCCGGCATTGTCGTCGATGACCCCAGGATCATCGACGAGAT
>JBLIKS010000165.1:0-6458 GCA_047635555.1 Candidatus Azotimanducaceae bacterium | reverse complement strand
GGCGGCACGCTCGCCCGGCGTGAGCACCTCAAGTGCTTCACGGACGTGTCCTGCGAGCGCCATGTCCCACACTTCGCGTGCGAGGTCATATCCACCTTCGGCCTGGTTGAGGCTTTCACGTTCTTCGCGCCTCCGGCGGGCGACATCGGACCGGATCATGTCGACCGAACGGCCGTGAGTCTGCGCCAGGAGAAAGCTCCGCAGGGTGCCACGGTCGGGATCAAAACGTTCGGGCTGGTTCCACAGTCGAACGAACACCTCCTGCACGATTTCTTCCGCGCGGGCATGGTCACTGAGCAGACGTTTGGCCAGTCCGAAGACGGCACCGGCGTGGCGACGGTATGCCTCAGCCAGCGCAGACTGCTCGTAGCGGCTAATCGACACCACGATTGTGGCATCGGATGCTTCGACGAATTCTTGCCTCACAACATCTCTTCGGGGCGATGCGTCGGGCGGATGAACCGCGTCGGAATCTTTTTCAGCGGGCGACGGCCCGGGAGCGTGCGAGTCACCAGGGCTCATCGGACCACGAAGCGCGTCACCGTTTCAACATGGTGGGTCTGCGGGAAGATGTCGAGCACCTCAACGCGCTCGGGGTGATAGCCGTGCTCGGCAAGCAGCATGACGTCGCGTGCGAGCGACACCGGATCACAGTTGATCAGCACGATGGGTGCCGGCGACGCCGTGACAAGTGCAGCAACCCCGGGCTTTCCGAGGCCGGGGCGGGCCGGGTCGGCAATGACGAGGTCGACTGGTTGCTCGTCGGACGCCGCCCAATTGCCAACTTCGCCGCGGATGACCGCTGCGTCGCGACCGGCCAGGTTGTGCTCAGCGTCGAAGCACGACGACTTCGACTGTTCGAGCACCGTGACCTTGGAGGCAGCGGCCAACACCGTCGCAGCAAAGAGGCCCACACCGCCATATGCGTCGACGGCATGTTGTGCTGTTGCGGCTTCTGGGGCCGCTCGACGAACTGCATCAACGAGTATCTCGGCAGCGCCCACGCCTGACTGGAAGAACGAGCCAGCCGACACTCGGAGTGTGACGCCATCGACGACCTCGGTCAAGAACCCGCGGTCACCGATGTGAACGTCCTCGGGGATCCCGCTGACGAGGCCTGTTCCAGCTTTGCCTTTCGGCTTGGCCCAGCGGGCAGTGATCCCTCCGGTGTCGACCGAGGCGCGCAGCGTTACTTCGACGCCAGGCTTAATTGTCAACAGCGGAAGCAGGTCCGAGAGTTGCTGGACGGCAACTTCACAGCTGTTCACCGACACCACGGTGTCGGAGCCTTCTTCGCGAAAACCGAGCCCGCCGTCGGGCCCACCAACGACACGAATCGTCGTGCGGTAACGGAACGGTGCGCCCGAAGCACCCATGTCGACAATGCCGTCGACAACGTCGGGATCAATCCGGCCAATACGGCGCAGCGATTCCCGGACGATCTCGGTCTTTGCTTCGAGCTGCGCATACGGATCGATGTGCATCCAACCGCACCCACCGCATCCCATCCGGCGGTGATAACACTGCGGGTCGATGCGGTCATCCGATGGCTCGATGACTTCGGCGACCGTGCCCTTGGCGAAGTCTTTCTTGGCCAACGACACTTCGACCTCGACCAATTCACCGGGCAATGCACCCCGAATGAAGACGACCCGTCCATCGTCATCGCGTGCCATGGCCTCGCCGCCTGCAACGAGTCGATCTGGACGCACGGTAAGACGCATCTCTCCAGCGTACGACGATGACTCTGTGCTGCGTCGGAAGAGGACCGCCAGATGGTGAAAGAATGGGCGCATGCCAGAACGCAAAATCAACACACGCGTCGTCGAAACCAAAGACACCGACTGGTACTGGGATCTCGACAAAAAAATTGCAGTTCGGGCTGACAATCGTGGCCCCGGCGACCAAACTCTCGGGCCCTACGACACGCAGGCGGAAGCCGAGAACTGGCAGGCCACATCGACCAAACGCAACGACGCGTGGGACAACGACGACGAAATGTGGAACGACGTCAACTCGTCGTATGACTGACAGCGAAACGCAGCTTTTCAGCCCCGGCAGCGGCCGCGACTAACTTTCACCGACGTGGCACGCCCGATTCAGATCGCTCCCTCCGTCCTCCCCGCCGACTTCTCGAAGCTCGGTCAAGAAGTCGCTGATCTCGAAGCCGCTGGGGTCGATCTGATCCAGTGGGACGTGATGGACGGACAGTTCGTCCCGAACCTCACCTTCGGCCCCGACATCATCAAGTCGGCTCGTCAACATTGCAACGTGCCATTCGAGGCCCACATGATGGTCTATACGCCCGACGTGATGGCCAAGCAGTACATCGATGCCGGCTGCTCACGCCTGATCGTGCACGTCGAAGCGTGCACACACTTGCATCGCACGCTCGCCAACATCAACGAATTGGGTGCCAACGCTGCAGTCGCCCTCAACCCGGCGACGCCTGTCAGCGCCATCGAACATGTTCTCGACCTCGTCGACCTCGTACTGGTGATGACGGTCAACCCCGGCTTCGGTGGCCAGGCCTACATCTCCACAATGGAACCAAAAATCGCCCAGGTTCGCAAAATGATCGACGACTCAGGTCGCGGCGACGAGATCGAACTCGAAGTGGACGGTGGCATCAGCCCCACCACGATCGCCGGTGCTGCAGCGGCCGGCGCGAACATCCTCATCGCTGGCAGCGCGCTGTATCGCGACCCGGAAGGTCTCGAGCACGCCGTGTCCGACCTCCGAACCCGCGCCCACGCCGCCCAAGCTGCCATTGCCTAGCCCGTCCCCCTGCTCGGACTCGTTCCGAAATGGAGACCAATTTTCACTGCTGAGTGGGAGAAACAGTCTCCATTTGGGAAGGGCGGGGCGAGCCACGTCGGACGAGGCCAGCACGGTCAAGGCGTCGGGCGGTACATGCCCCACATCTTCGGGCCAACCACACCGAGGGTTGCATCAGGATCGACAACCCAATCGCTGCGCACATCGAAGCCAAACGTTCGGTAGTACGTAACGAGTTCGGGTCGTTCGGTTTCGAGGTAACACGGAACGCCCTGCTCGTCGGCTTGCTCGAAGACGACCTGCATAAGTTGCGCTCCGAGGCCGTGGCGCTGCCAGTCGGGGTGGGTGGCAAGTAGTTGGAGATACCAGTGCGGCTCGGCGGGTTTGTTCTCGGCCATGACCGGGCCAATCAGCGCGAAGCGAGCGAGCCGATCTTCGCTCGGTGGTGGGCCGATGTCGATCCACTCCGGCTCCGGCGTCCCCGGCTCGACCGGAGCAAACCAAATGGCCAGTGCTGCAGCATCATCGGTGCACCACGGCTGCTGGTTTGCCAACCAGTTGGCCATCGAGCTCTCGAACACCGCCCCATTCGCAACGAAATAGTCGTCGTCGTCTGGGTAGAGCCATCGCATGACTGGGTCGTCGGCGAAGGCACGCATCGCCGTGATGCACAGATTGCGGAAGTCGGGCTGCTCAGCCCGTCGGATCGTCATACCGCACACCGTATGCGACCTGCTGCAAACAACCCGTGGACGAAACAGCCCTGCGGATCGTCGCACCCGTTCCAGCGCGTGCCGGCGTATGGAGCAACAGTCCGACTCGACTCGATCGAACGGGGCTACGAGCTCATCGATATCCACTCTGGGCTCAGCCAGTATGCGCGCTGGGCTGACCTCGAGCACGTCCTGACCTCAGTAACTGCTGATCTCCCGCATTGCCTTCTTCTCGGCGTCATTGCTGAGGCCGCTGGACGCCACGGGCCACTCGCCCTGTTTCGCCTCGGCATTGCCGCCGGGCTCCAAGACCGCGTCGTCCACGCATACAACCAACCAATGCTGATCCAGTTCGACCCCGAGTCGACCCGACCCGGACCAGGCGTCTTCACGCCTGTGCGCGCTGCTGACGACATGCGCCTGTTCGTTGCGTCGCGCGCCGCAACCTCGGGACCAAGCCAGATTGTGCACGGCGACCTTCGGGGCAGCAGCAGGTGTCGAAGCGGCAACTCGTCAGTCGCTCAACAAACTTGGCTGCATGATCGTGTCGATCGAGACCGCTGCACCCGATGCCGAGCCAGGGGCTGGCTGAAGCCCAGCAGCCACCGTGTCGCGGACCCGCTGCTTTGCGCCAGCGAGATCAACAACCGAACGCTCGATAGCCCCGCTCGCTTTACAGAAGACGAAGCGGCAGTCGACGACGTTGAGGCCAGTGGATTCTTCAAGAGCCACGGCATAGGCCGCGCCCTGCAGTTCGTACGCCGCAAGCTTGGCGTCGATCTCGGCCGGCGACGAGGCGCTGTCGGTCTTGTAGTCAATGATCACGAGACCATCAGGCGTCTGGACCAGCAGGTCGACATACCCCTCGACCATGACGTCACCCAACGGCGCGCCGACGTACAGCTCTCGGAATGCCGTGTTCGTCCGCGCGAGTGCCACTGCGTCAGAGTTGAGCGCCGAGCGAACCAAAGCTCCGACGGTGTCGACGTAGTCGGCAATGGCGTGCAGCTCGCACTGCCGTTGGACGAGCGCATCGAGGTCGCCTGGCTCGTCAAAGTCGACGAACTCCAGTGTTGCGTGGACAGCACTCCCGATTGCCGAGCCGGCCCGACCCTTCTTGCGAACAATCGTCGGGCCCGACGACTCGTCGGTGGCCGACGCGGTGTCGTCGTCGCTGTCGGCCATTGCTGCATCAACCGTGCGAGCAATCGCCGTGGCCGACATCGCTGTCGGGATAAAAAACGGAGCCAGCAGGCCATCGCGTGCGGCGATCCATCGATTGCGTTCTGCCATCGACTCGCCAGCCTGACCAGCAGCGACAGCTGGCACCTCGTTCTGGGTGCCAGCATTGAGCTCGGCACGCGTCCCAATCGGAGCCGCAGAGAACGATCGACAGAGCTCAGGGTTCGCTAACGAGAACATTGCCAGTCGAGTCGCGTACGTCGCTTCGGCATTGCCACTGACCTTGTGATGACCGGACACAATGAGATGGTCACGTGCTCGCGTCGTTGCGACATACAGCAACCGGAGCTTTTCGTGAGTGTCCATTTCTTCTTCGAGGTCAGCACGCGTGGTGTGTTCGGCCGTGGCGACGCCGGCCCGCAGCTTGATGGCGGGAGGGCCGGTATCTGCCCACAGCACGCTGACGCCGTTCTGCTTTCCCTTGGCCGCGGTTGTCATACCGGACAGGATTGTGATCGGGAATTCGAGCCCCTTCGATCCGTGCACGGTGATGATCTGCACGGCCTCGTCATCGGTCTCGGGCAACATTGGTTCGTGAACTCGTGAGCCTTCAGACGACTGCAAACCGGCCCAGTCGAGGAACGCCCGCAACCCGCCGCCGTTCGACTCTTCGAACGCTCGCGCCTGATCAACCAGAAACCGCAGACGACGCCAGACTTCGGCGGGCCGTTCGGTTCCGTAGCCCAAGAGAAAGCCCCGACGCTCCCGCAACACGCGTTCGAGCATCGATGCCGGGCCGGTCCACCAGCGTTGTTCCCACATCGTGCGAAGGTGCGCCAGCGCCGCGACGACGGGGTGCTGTTCGTCGAACCCCTCCGGGACAGCATTGCGCAGGCTCCATCGATGATGGGCCTGGTGATAGACGTACAGGTCGACGTCGGAGCATCCATAGAGCGGCGACCGCAATGCAGCGATGAGGCTCAGCGTGTCGTTCGGATCGTCGACAGCGCGCAGGACAGCCAGCGTGTCGCGGATTTCTTGTGTGTCATAGACCAACGTTCCCGTGGCCAGGCGCGATGGAATGTCGTGCCCCGACAATGCATCGCGCAGAAACGGCAACGACGTCCGCGTGGGAATCAGGATCGTGATGTCGCTCAGGCGAGCCGGGCGCCACCGCTGGTCCCGCTGGTCGAACACCGGCCACTGATCCGGCGCAACCCTGATCGCAGCCACAATTCCGGCGACGTCGGTCGCTTCGGCAAGACGCAATTCGCCCGCCTTGACCTTTGGATCCGGATGCTCACCGCCAAGCACCACGGGTCGATGATCGGCGTTGGATTCAAGACTGCGACCGGCGTGAAGCGATTCGTACTTCGGCTGGGCGTCGGCGATCTCGGCAGGCATCGCCTCGGCGAACAGGCCATTGATCCAGTCGATAATTGGCGGCACCGTGCGAAAGTTCGTGTCGAGCCGAACAGCACCCGAGCTTTCTGCGCCGAATGTGTCGCGGGCCTCAAGAAAGAGCTTGATATCGGCACGACGAAATCGATAGATCGACTGCTTCGGGTCGCCAACAAAGAACAGTCGCCCACCGGCAACGGAGTGGTCGCTCCATCGCTGCGGCTGCCGCACAGCAGGAGTGGCAGCGATCAGCGACGCCAGTTCGATCTGGATCGGGTCAGTATCTTGGAACTCGTCGAGCAGGACATGCCGGTACCGCTCGTGGAGCACCTTGCGCACCTCGGCACTGTCGCGCAGCACCTGCCGCGCGATGACGAGGAGGTC
>JBLIKS010000164.1:0-6518 GCA_047635555.1 Candidatus Azotimanducaceae bacterium | reverse complement strand
CCGATCGACACCGACATGCCGCGGCCGACGATGTCACTCACCAGTGAGACCACCACGAATTGCTGCTCGAGCGTGTGGAGCACCGAACGCACGACTTCGACAGCGTCGAATGCACGGGCTACTTCAGATGCGCCGCCGGTGTAGACGAGGTCACCTGAGCCGACTTTGGCAAGTTCGTTGAGCGCAACCGAGCACATGCGGTCGACCGCTGGGTCGCCACTCGGGGCTACTTCGGTCAGGGATCCAAGCGCTGCCCCGACGAGTCCGGCAGCGAGGTGAGCAGATGCTGCATCCACCCGAATATCGTCGTCGTCTTCGGTGAGTTCAATCGTGGTGTTCTCGACCGAACCGTTGGCGAGCACGACCACGACGGTGGCTGCGGTTGACGACAGCGTGACGATCTGGACGCTCCGGATCGGGGCCGCCTCGGCCTTCGGTCCAACGACCACCGCTGCGCTGTGGGTGAGGTCTGCGAGCAAGTTGCTGGTCTGGTGGAGCAACTCTTCGAGCCGACCGTGTGCAGCGGAGAAAAAGTCGCCGACCTGCCGGGTGGTGGCCTGGTCGAGTGTTCCGGGTGCCGCGAGATTGTCGACGAAGAATCGGTATCCCTTGTCGGTTGGGATTCGGCCTGCGGACGTGTGTGGCTGGATCAGGTAGCCCTCGGACTCGAGCATTGCCATTTCGTTGCGGACCGTTGCCGACGAGACGTTGATGTTGGGTGCGGACGAAATATGCGTCGACCCGACCGGCTGAGCCGTGGCGATGTACTCCTGCACAACTGCACCGAGAATGGCTGTCTTGCGGTCGTCCAACATTGAAATCTCATGCTACTTGAGCGCTGAGTTCATCGCCTTGAGCCTCCGCAGCGCTTCGTCACGCTCGGTTCCGTGATCGACCATTTGGTCGGGCAAATCCGGTGCCCACTGCTGGACGTACTCGCCCCGCGGGTCATAGCGATTCTCTTGCGTCGAAGGGTTAAAAACCCGGAAGTACGGCGACGCATCTGTGCCCGTGCCAGCAGTCCATTGCCAGCCATGGTTGTTCGACGCAATATCGCCATCAATGAGGTGCTGCATGAACCACCGTGCTCCCCACTGCCAGGGCAAATGCAGGTCCTTGACAAGGAAGCTCGCCACGATCATTCGGACCCGATTGTGCATCCAGCCGGTCGCTGCGAGCTGTCGCATGCCGGCATCAACGATGCCAAACCCCGTCTGGCCAACGCACCACCGATCAAACTTCAGGCGTGCAGCTGCGCCAGTATCGACCTGCATCGCGTCGTACTTCGGGTTCAGGTTCTTCCAGGCTGTGTGCGGCTGCGTGAAGAGCACGTCGGCGTAGAAGTCCCGCCACGCCAGCTCACTGGAGAACACCATTGGGCCGTCGTCTTTCGCTCCGCTCAGATCGAGGTCAGACAGCACAGTGCGCGGATGGATCGTGCCCCACTTGAGGTCGGGAGAGAGCTGGCTGGTGCCGGCGAGCGCCGGGCGGTCGCGGACGTCGTTGTATGCCTCGGCGCCGGACCGCATGGTTCCGTCTGCAGCGGAGGCAAATTCGAGGAACGCGCCAAGGCGCCGGTGCGCTGCCGCTTCGCCGGCCGCGGGGAGGTCGATACCTGGATCGGGCCGTTCGAACAGGGGCTCGGTGACGTCAGCAATGACCGAGGCCGGTGTCCAGCGAATGTCGTCAGGGTCGTCATGCGGTGCCGCCCAGCCGACGCTGCGCCACACCTTGGAAAACGGTGTGAACACCTTGTAAGACGTGCCGTCGCCCTTTAAGACGCCACTCGGGTCGACGGCATACGGCGAGCCGACGCCCTGCAGGGTGCGGCCGTCGGCACGGAGCGCTGCAACGACTGCTGCGTCGCGCCGCCGACCGTATGGCGAGTAGTCGCGACTCACAAAGACGCTTCCCGCATCTAGGCGGGCAGCAAGCGCTGGAATCACCGTGACCGGGTCGCCGTGGGCGATCAATAACGGCCCGCCAGACCGCTCGCGGATTGACGAGTCGAGCGCAGTCAGAACATCGTGGAGGTAGGCGAGCCGCGGCGCTCCTGAGGCCGCAAACGTCGGATCGACAACAAAGACCGGGACGACCTCGTTGCCATTTACACCGGCTGCAAGCAGAGCGGGCAAGTCACCGAGGCGAAGATCGCGTCGGAACCACATGATCGAGCGGGATGGCACAGCTTTTGTTCTATCCCACGATCGCCAGACCAGTCACATCCGGCCCGCCATGTCCTGCCCTGTTGAGTTCAACCGAGGTGTCGTGCCCACCAGGCGTTGCGGAACACTCCGTGAGGGTCGAGACGGTGTGCCATGTCGATGAAGTCGTCGAACATCTCATAGGTGTCGCGTGCCGAGAACCGGTTGGCGTGGAACACCTTGCCCCAGTGCGGCCTCGGTGCGAATGGGGCGAGCGCTTCTTCAACCACGGCCACGGCCCGGTCGAGATCGCCCGCCGCTCCCGCGGCCTCGCTGTCGGGATGCCAGGTGAAATGAAAGGCGACAGACGAGCGCCGATACTGCGGGCTCATCCACAGCTCGTCGGCGGCAACGGCCCGAATTTCGCTGACCATCAGCCGATCAGCGAATTCGTCTGCTGCATTTCGGAGGGCTTCGAGTGCGCGAGGGCCGTCGACCGAGCCGACGAAGAATTCCGATTGCACCTCGTTGCCAGCACTCGGTGTCAACCCCATCCGAAAATGCGGGAGCCGGTCGGCCCACGAGCCCGACACACCGAGTTGCGCAGTACATGTGGAACCGTTGGCTCCGGGGATCGGATGATGCTGCATCGTTGCTGCCGGAGCATCGAGGAACGTGGCGCCAGGGTCCATCGACTGGTCGCTCCCGTCGGTCCGCCGCTTGATCCACACCTGGCCGACCTGGCCGTCGAGCGACCCGGCGAACGTGGTGAACACACTGACGCTGTACGCAGCACCGAGAATCATTGCGAGCTGGTCGACCACCACGTCGAGCGGTAGTTCTCCATAAACGTGCTGCTCAATCTGGTAATCGAAGACCACATCGAGGCTGACGTTGGTGACGATGCCCAGCGCTCCGAGCGACACCACCATGCCATCGAAGTCAGGCGTCGATCGGTCGACCGAGATGATCTCGCCGGCGGTGTTGACGTACTCGACTCCAGCGACTGACGTGGCGAGGTTGCCGTTGCCGGTGCCTGAGCCGTGGGTTGCCGTTGCGACAGCTCCGGCGACAGAGATGTGCGGCAGCGATGCGAGGTTGCGGAGTGCCATGCCGTGCGGCGTGAGCGCCTGAGCCGCCTCGCCGTATGTGGTCGAGGCCGGCATCGTGATGGTCTGCGCGTCGGCGTCAAAATGAATCTTCGGCTGATATCCACTGAGATCGATCAACTCGTCTGCGTCGACGATGTCGGTGAACGAATGTCGAGACCCGAGGACTCGGATGCTGGTGGCCGATTGGGCGATCGCGGCGATCTCGTCAATCGTTGTCGGGCGATGAATTCGACTCGCCCGGTAGGCATAGTTTCCCGCCCAGTTTTGTTCCCCGGTGGCGGTCGCCGCGTCAGTCATGAGGATGCCCACAGTAGTGACCCACGTCAGGTTGCCCCTGGAGCCTTGGGGGTAAAACTCCGGCCTGTGGTGAGCCACGCCGCAACGGCCCCCGCAACAGCGAGCAGGCTGATCACGCTGCCGTAGCCGAGCGACCACTCGACACTGATCTGATCGGCGATCACGCCGGTGATCGGGCCACCAATCGGTGTCGAACCGAGGAACGCAACGGCTTGCAGCGCCATCAGTCGGCCGCGCATGTCGTTCGGGCTCTCCTGCTGCATGATGGCATTTGCGGCAGTGATGAATCCGGATGCCCCTGCGCCGAGTGGCAACGCCCACAGGAATGCCACCCAAATATTCGGCGACCAGGCAATCCCGAACCCCGCGACAGCGAGCACGACAATGTTGCCGAAATACCAGCGCATCGACACGCGGTGCTGACGCGCAGTGAACAACGCACCGGTCAGCGAACCCACCGACATCACACCGAGCACATAGCCGAATGCCTGGTCACCGCCCCACCGCTGTTCGGCCAGTTTGGGGAAAACGACCTGCTGGTTGAACGAGAAGGTTGAGACGATGAGCAGCACGACGAACAACACGAGCAGGTCGCGGCGGCCCGAGATGAACCGCAGTGCTTCACGCACTGGCTGGCCACCCTTCGGTCGCGGCGTCGACATGAACATCTCGTCGCGGCGCAACGATGTGAGCGAGAAAATGATCGCCGAGAACGTGACCCCGTTCAAGATGAAGCACCACCCGGTGCCGATCACGCCCACGAGAACTGCACCGATTGCTGGCCCGAAGATACGTGACGATGTCATCACCGCCGTGTTCAGCGACGTGGCATTCGGAATTTCGGCGGGCTCAACCAGTTCGGTGACGAGGCTGCGGCGCGCTGGGTTATCGAAGGCATTCGCGATGCCGAGGAACAGCGACATCGCGTAAACCAGTGGGAGGTTGATGACACCCGTCAGGTCGAGGAGCCCGAGCAGCAGTGCCTGGCTGGCCATCGCCGACTGCGTGATGATTGCCATCTTCCGCTTGTTGAGCCGATCGGCCATCGCCCCCGCATACGCGCCGAGAAACAGCATCGGAGCAAATTGGAAGGCGATCGCGAAGCCGACCTTGCTTGCCTCGCCGGTCAGTCGGAACACGAGGATCGACATCACTGTCAGGTGCATCCACGTGCCGACGTTCGACACCAACAGGCCGGCAAAGAACAGGCGCGCGTTGTAGTACCGCAGCGACCGGAACGTGGTTGACCCGAATCCAGATCCGGGTGGCGGAGCGGGTTCGCGAGCGGCGATGGGAGCACTCACCGCCGGTCAACCCACTGTTTGTTCACGCCGAGAGTCTGGCGTTTGGACCGACTCACCGCGTCACTGGGCGAGCTTGCGCACGTCACGCGTTTGGGCAACGTGAGTTAGCCTCAATCAGCGTGATGTACGTCGGCCAACAGCGCTGCGTGCAATGACAGCCGAAACCGCTCATCACCCCTCCGGGCCACTCGTCTTAGCCTGTTTTCTCGCAGGCGTCGCCGGGTTCGTCGATGCGCATCTCTTTTTGCACGTCACCAACGTCTTTGTCGCGAACATGTCCGGCAACATGGTCCGAGTCGGGATCTTTGGTGGTTCGGGCGACTGGTCCATTGCTGCAGGGTCATTGGCTGCACTTTTCGCCTTCGGTGCGGGCGTCGTTGTCGCCATTGGGCACCATGACCGGCGACTCCAACAGACCAAGCCGGTACGTCCCGACGAACTCCTCGCCATCGAAGCACTCCTCACGCTCTCGCTGCCCGTCATCTTGATCGGGTTCGGCGTTGAGTTCTCCAACCGTCCGGGGCCCCTCCACTATCTCGTGATCGGTATCGGAGCTTTCGCGATGGGCATCCAGGCCTCGTCGCTGAGGCGGGTCGGCAGCATCGCAGTTGCGACGACCTACGGAACCGGCACCATCGTCCGGATTGGCGAAAAGCTGGCACTCGGCCTGCGACGCGCGGAACGAACCACTGACGGTCGGCGCTCGGCAACGATCGTCGTGCTCGTTGGTGTCCTCTGCTGCTACGTCGGAGGCGCAGCGGCAGCTTCTGCGCTCGGCTCGTCTTCGTTGCTGCTCATCATCCCCTCCGGTGTCCTCTTGGCCTTTGCCGTTTACGTTCGATCGAGTGCCGGGTTCCACTCTGCTTTCGCAGAGTCCCGAGTCCGTCGATCTGAACGCCGGACCGTCTAGTCAAGCTTGAGGGCGTCGATGAAGACGTTGCCGGGCACTTCAACCCGACCGATCGACTTCATCTTCTTCTTGCCCTCTTTCTGCTTCTCGAGCAGCTTGCGCTTACGCGTGATATCGCCGCCGTAGCACTTCGCCGTGACGTCCTTGCGCTTCGCCTTGACCGTTTCACGGCTGATGATCTTGCCACCGATGGCCGACTGGATCGGCACGTCAAACATCTGGCGTGGGATGAGTTCTTTCAACTTCTCACACATCCGGCTGCCGTAGGCGTACGCCTTATCACGGTGCACAATTGTCGAGAACGCATCGGCAGGGATGGCGTTAAGGAGCAGGTCAACTTTGACGAGGTTGCTCTTGCGGTAGCCGGAAAGTTCGTAGTCGAGGCTTGCGTAGCCCTTGCTCCGCGATTTCATCTGGTCAAAAAAGTCGACGACCACTTCGGCAAGCGGCACCTCGTAGATGAGTTCCATTCGCTCAGGCGAGAGGTATTCCATCTTCTGCATCTCACCGCGACGCGTCTGACAGAGGTCCATCAACGCGCCGGTGTATTCGCTGGGTGTGATGATCGAGATCTTGAAGAACGGCTCTTCGACGAAGTTGATGCTCTGCGCTTCGGGCAAGTCAGCGGGGTTGTCGACTTTGATCTGGGTGCCATCCGTCTTGGTGACGAGGTACTCGACACTCGGTGCCGTGGCGATCAGGGCGAGGTCGAACTCACGCTCAAGCCGCTCTTTCACGATCTCCATGTGGA
>JBLIKS010000163.1:0-6574 GCA_047635555.1 Candidatus Azotimanducaceae bacterium | reverse complement strand
AACTCCCCAGAGTTGCGAAAGGGGCCTGACCCCATACGCAACTATTCGAGGAAGCTGACAGGGATCGCGGCGTTGGCGACTGCGTCCGGATCAGTGACCCAGCGGACGAGTGCCATCAGGCGTTCGGGTCAACGACAATGCGGCCGCGCACCTGGCCGGCCATGATTGCCTCAGCCTGATCGGGCAGTGCGCTCATCGGGACCACTTCGGTCATCTCGTCGAGCAGGTCAGTCGGGCAGGTCGGCGTCGGTCAGCTGCTCGATCGACGCTGACGCCGACTTGGGGTTGCCCTCTTCGGTTTCGCGGACGACGAGTGCATTAAACGTGCCGTTGGAGTTATCAGTCATGAACCTGATCGCTGCAGCTTGCGCTGTTCCGGATCGAATGCCGCCGGCGCTTCTCTCGAGGCGGTCGATCAGAAGGCGCTGCCACCTTTGTAGCGACCTTCGGGAATCAAGAGACCGCGTACGAGGGCGGCCATCGGGTCGTCGGCATCGGTGAGTCGATCGGCAGCTGCCTGCAACGTGTCGCCCAGTGCGGTCCCGCCGAAGATCCAGTCGTTCAGCGCGTCGTGATTCGGCGCCGCCGAGCCGGGCTGCGCCGCGATGGCTTCGTGGTAAAAGGTCCGTAGATCATCGGCGAGATGGCGAACGAGGAGCGGCATGTCGAAGGCCCATTCGATGTCGTCAGCTCCGGCCAAATAGGGCAGTTCGGTGATCGACTCGGCATCGGCGATCGAGGCCAGAGCGCGAGCAACGTCATCGATCTGGTCAGGCCCGGCGCCACTAACACCGAACAACGTCCGGCCGCGCGCCGCACGCGTCTGCGACGACCAAGTCTTCAGGCGACCAACTTCGGCCAGGAGCCGACCGGTCAGCGTGTCGTCAATGACCGGTCCCAAGTTCAGCGGGCAAGCCCACTGGCCCGGGCCAGCCTCCTCGGGGAGCGGCCCGTCGAAGTCGGCAATCGTCGGCTCGGTAGCCGTAACGAGCAACGCGAACGCATCGCGCATCACACGTTTCTGAAACTCCGGATCTTCAGCCGAACCGAGTGGTCGGCCGAGCGCGAACGGCACCCAGAGTGCCCGAGTCGGGCCAACGGCTTCGCTTTGTTCCCGAACCAGGCTGATCGAAGTGCATGCGACGCCGGCCCGTTCGATGAAGTTACTGAGAGCACCAACTGCGCCCGTGCACAGCGGTCAAATCGGAACAAGCAGTGCGACATCGACACCGTCGGCGGCAAGCAGTTGGCCGACTTCGACGCCGGTGTCTTCGAACAGTTGCGGAAAGGGCATCGCGCCCATGAACGAATAGTGCCAGTTGCTGACACCACCGATCTCGCCTGCGTCTGCCATCTCACGCAGACGGTCCGCCGGAAACGAGATGTTCGGATCTTGCTGGAATGCGCTGCGATCGAAGTTGGTGCTGACGTGGCTCAACACGACGTCGCCCCAATCAGCATTGCTCGGCACGACCCGGTAGTCGAGCGCCCCGAGGGTGAACGGCGAATCGGATCGCAGATGGAGGCCTGCAGTCGACACGATCGCCACCGTCGACTCGGCCAAGGGCTTGGGTGTAATCCACACCCCCGGCTCAATCCGCTGCATCGCATCGGCACGCGCTTGCAGGTGCTCAGCTTCAGCTTCGTGCAGATCGCTCAGTCGAACCATCAGGCGAAGAGAATCTCACAACCGGTGCCAGCAAGGACCTCATCGACCGTCGCACGCTCGGCATCGGCGAGTGCCGCGTACTGCTCGCGTAGCCACACCAAACATTTGCCCTGATACCCGAACGGGCTCTGCGAGTAGGCCTGGCCATCGATCGTGCACACCATCTCGTCGGCGCCCGATTGCAGTGCTTCAGCATTGGCGACCATAAACGGCGCATAGGTCCGACCGGCTTCTTCGAGTAGACGGCGCACCGTGGGTGCCAACGCTTCGGTTGGATCCCAACCACCTTGCTCGTCGGCAACAGGCCATGACGATAGGTCGTCAACGCGCTCAATCCAGTTCACCGCTCGGGGTGCCCGGGCCGTCGCCAACGCTGTCGACGTCGGATCCCACCACAGCATCGGCTTAAGTTGGCCGTACAGCGCCATGTCGGATCGCGCCGGTCGCCCGCCAAGCATGAACGGTTGGTGCGCCAAATGTTCCTGCAAAACGTCGAGGAGCCGCTCGAACGAGCCTTCGAGGATGGCCTGGTTCTGATCGGTCGATCCAACGAGTGCTCGACGGCCAACCTGGCGCTCGATGATGAAGTCGTGCGCTCGAGCAAGCTGCTCGTCGGGAGCCTGCAGGTTCTGATCGAGCGGCAGCAGCAGGCCAGCCTTTTCGATGTCTGCGTCGTAGGTCCACCGGTAGTGGTACATCGCCTTGGTGACCCACTCGTCGGCGAAGTCCTCAAGCAGGAAGTCGACGAACGCAAGGGCACCGTCCGTCGGCACAAGACTGCGCTGGGCGTAATCGGCCTCAAGCCGGGCGATCTGCGGCGACGAGTCGACGAGCGTCTCGGAGTACGCGCCGTCGTGGCCCGGAAAGATCAGCACCGGGATGATCGGCACCGACCCTGGCGGGAACGTGTCGAGTGCCGAGCCTTTGAGCACCCACCGAAACGGGATGTGCCGGTAACGCAGCACTGCGCGCATCTTGAGGCTGTAGGGCGAGCTATACGCCCCGCGAATAACGATCGGTCGTTCAGACGAGGTCGTCGTGCCTGCCAGCAACGGATGCTGCGGCCTCACGAGTCGATCGATGCTTCAAGTGCGTTCAGTGGGGCGCGCACGATCATCGTGTACGTGTCGGCAATCGCAGCTTCACGGTGATCCTTCTGCGCTTCGAGGCGGGCTGGGTCCATGACGACGGCCATGAACGCTGCCTTACTCGGGAACTCGTTGAAGCGGACCTGATGCCATGCCCGACCGTCGCCGATGATCGTGTCTTCGACTGCGAACCAGCCACTGATCCGAACACCGTGACCGAGCGCCACCTTGGCAGCCTCAGTCGAATACTGCTCCATCTGGTCGGGCGTTTTGTTGGCGGCCGCTGTGCCTTGCGGATTGTCATGGAAGCGCAAGACATGGACCACCACGACCGGACCGTCGTCATCGGTCGGCGGGTGGGGTACGTCAGCCCAGTCGGCCTGCTCGAACCCTTCCGGTGGGGTCGGCATCTCCATGGGTTGCGTGCCAATCACGATGGTCGACTCCATCCCAGCGTCCTTGTGGTGATGCGACTTCTGGAAACTCGGGAGCGACTGCATGTCGATGAATGCCTTGCGCGTCGGGTACTTCACGACGCCGATACGGTCCCACGTGGTTGCGTCGCCCAGCAGTTGCTGATCGACGTCACCGAAGAACACCGGTGCAGCACCGACAGCGGCGAGTGAATCGAGCGGCGAGTAGGCGTCATCGGCATCACGCCCGCTGATCGCTGACTCGCGGCCGTCGGCGTAATCGGCGACCGCGCGGTACTTCATCAGGTTGACCATCCACACCGGGCCGTCATCTTCGGGCGACATCATCGCCATCGACATTGCGTATTCCGTGTTCGGTGTTCCGTAGCGAACCGTGTTGCTCATGAGCTACTCGCTTTCTCGCCGGTGTCGGCAAGTTCGATGGGTGCTGTGGTTGAAGGAGATGTCTGTGCAACGAGGAGTTGCATCATTTCGCGGGCCACCATCGGCCCAGCGTTCTGGTTCTGGCCGGTGACGATATTGCCGTCGACGACCCAATGATTGGCAAGCGGGTCGCGTCGCCTGGTCTGGCTCTCGAAGGCAGCGCCAGCACCGCGCAGTTCGCGCTCTGGATGATGTGGCGTCGACTGGATGCCGAGTTCCTTGACCTGCTTGTCGGTGACTGCAGAGATTTTGCGACCGTCGACGAGTGGGCTGCCATCGGCCGCCTTCGCGTTGAGGAGGCCGAGCGGCCCGTGGCACACCCCACCCATCACCAATCCGGCGGCATGGGCCTCGGTCATCTTGTCGCCCAGCGCTGCGGAGAAACCGAAGTCAAAGGCCGCACCCCAGCCCCCGGCGAGGAACACGATGTCATAGTCGTCCATGTCGAGATCGGCAATGGCGAGCGACTTGGTGACCTTGGCCTTGAAGTCGTCGTCAGCGAGGAAACGGTCGTCGTCGGCGCATCGGATGACCGGCTTGATCGACTGCGGGTCGACCGGAACGACGCCACCAAGCGGGCTCGCCACGTCGACCGTCATACCAGCATCGAGGAAGGCGTAGTACGGGACGGTCATCTCGCTGGCAAACACCCCGGTCGGCTTGCCGATGTCCATCACGGCGGTATTCGTCGCAACGATCAATGCTCGCTTGCCGGCGAGATCGAAGGTGGTGGCATCCGGGTCTTCCGGGTGCAGGCCAACGCGCTGCAGGACCTTGCGGAGTAGGCGGGCGGGTGGTGGTGCTTTCTTCATGGGGGCTCCAGCGGTTGGTAGCCGTGACGCATACGGCCACGGAGTGTTGCGCTCGGGCACAGCCCGGGCGCGCTCGGTTTGCAATGCAGTTCGCATCTGCGCAAACACGTCGGATACTGATTCGTCGTTCCAGCGATTGGTTGCTTCGATCGGGTCAGCGTCGAGGTCGTACAACTCCCACTGGTCTGGCAGCGCGGCCATGCGGTACTCATTACCTCCGGGCCCCGACCCAGCGAGGTGCCGGACGCCGGGTTCGGTCCATGTGTCGGGGTCGTCGAACGTGCGGACGAGCTTCCACAAGTTCCCGGCGCCATCGATATCGGTGGGAACGCGCAGCACGAGCCCCTCGAAGTTGGATGCCACGTGTGCGGGCACCTGGATGCGCAACGGCGCCGGAGGGTTGGTGGTCCGGCCGAGTCGGCGAGCGAGACCAGATGCTCCCGAATCACCCTCGAGCATGTTGTCGCGGGTCATCAGGTAGACCGCCCGATCAGGGTCGGCGGTGTCGGGTGCGTCGACCACCGGCATCAGGTTTCGGCCCGGCAGCGGATGGACCTCGCTGAAGTCGGACTGCAGCACATTGGCAGCGATCGCCTCATCGATGCCTGCTGCGGCAAGCAGGGTGGGAACGATGTCGATATGCGAGGTTGGCGCGCCCTCGATCGACGTGCCGGTTGTCGGGTTTGCGCCAACTCGAGCGATCGAAAAGGGCACGCGGGTTGCCTCGTCGTACAGGGTGAACCACTTTTGGTGCAATCCGCCGTGGGCGCCGAGAAGGTCGCCGTGGTCGGAGGTGCGCACGATGACGCTGTCGTTGCCACCCTGATCGACCGAGGCGGTGACCGCACGACGAACCTGATCGATCGGGCCGTCGACCTCGGCATGGAGCCGGTAGTACAAGTCGCGATATTCCTGCGCCTTCTTCGAATAGGTCGCCGCGACTGCGCGGATCGGCCCGTAGCCCGACGGGTAGGTCGAGCGGTACGCGATCTGGGCCGCTGGCTTGCTTGCAAGATCCTCGTGGGCCGTCGGCGCTTCTGGCACGTGGGGTGGGTCGAGCGGGCCAGCATCGAGTGGGTTGCCGCGTCGCGCCCATGCAGGGAAGAGCACGATGTCGTGCGGGTTGACGAAGCTCGCCACCAGCAGGAACGGGCGCTGTGCATCGGCGTCACCGGCGCCACGTCGGGCGTAGCGATCTTCGAGCCAGTTGACGACCCGGGCTGCAATCAGGGGGTCGCGTCGAACCCCACTGTCGGCGAGGTCGCCACCGTGCGGTTCGGGGCCGATCCAACCGTCGAAACCAAACGCGTTGAGCGGATTAGCGGCGCGGTACTGCTCAACCGCCGCAGCATCAACATTGCCCTCGCTGTCGTTGGTCTCGACCCGGCTGCCATCGTTCGCCCCGCCGACGTGGTGCAGGTCGGCATGGCTGACGTGCCACTTGCCGTCGTAGTGCGTGTCGTAGCCAGCGGCACGGAACCAGTTGCCGAGCGTTGGCACTTCGCCCTCGGGAAGCCAGCGAAGCCGGGAATCGTCGGCCATCTTGCCGAGCCCATCGGTCTGCGTGACGCCGTGAACATCGGGGTATTGGCCGGTGAAGATCGTTGGGCGGCTGGGCACGCAGGCCAACGATCCGGTGTAGTGCCTGTTGAAGTTCACGGCATTGTCGTCAAACCACCGGCGACCGCTGAGGGTGTCGCGCCTCCAGGCAAGGACGTCGTCGGACTCGTAGGGCGGGATGGCCCGCTCTTCGTCGGTCATGATGATGATCACGTCGGGGCGCGTCATGCGTGCTGTTCCTGTTCGGGCTGTTCGGGTGATGCGGAGAAATGGGTGGCCAGGCCGGCGAGCATCGCGTCTGATGCCTGACCGAACTTGCGGCCGACGGCCTTGGCGATGGCCTGCTGCGGCGGCCGCGGCCCGGCATCGATCTCAGTGGTGAGCGTGGCAGTGGTGGCACCCCCGTGTGATTCGATTGACCATTGGTTCGTTACCGACCGGACAATCGGTGGCAGGCCGGTGATGGCGTATCGCAGCGCCGCGCCAGGCTCCCAGTGTTCGACTGTTTCGACGACCGTGGTCCGACCCGTCTGGATGCGTCGGACCATGCCAACACCTTCGGTCCGGTCCGACATCAGGCAAGAGTGG
>JBLIKS010000162.1:0-6588 GCA_047635555.1 Candidatus Azotimanducaceae bacterium | reverse complement strand
CCAGTTCGATCTGGATCGGGTCAGTATCTTGGAACTCGTCGAGCAGGACATGCCGGTACCGCTCGTGGAGCACCTTGCGCACCTCGGCACTGTCGCGCAGCACCTGCCGCGCGATGACGAGGAGGTCATGAAATTCGAGCCCGCCATTCGACTTCCGTTCGTTGGCAGCCTGTCGCACTTCGCGAGCGGTGAGTCGCATCAACTGATCGAGAACTCCCTCGCTGACCTTGTCGAGCACGAGGCTGAGAGCGTCGTTCGCTTCATCGATGATGTCTTTGATGTCTGTCGGGTCGACGGCCCAGTTCTTCTTGGCGCCACCCGTTCCGCGGCCCCAAATGATGCGTCGCCCTTTCGCCGACCTCCCCCGACGGTGCAGCGCCTGCATTCGCCGGAGAGCCCGGTGCGGATCGTCGATCGCAACCACTGCCTGCATCTCGGGCAGGATCGTGCGGAGGTGGCCGGCAAGCAAGTCGCCCGGGTCGAGGCAATCGTCGAGCAGCGTCGACACTGCGCGAACAGCTTCCCGAAACGGGCCAAAGTCGATCGGAGCAAGGGCAGCCCCCAGCGGCTGGTCGAGGAGATCATCGAGTCGGTCCCAGTTTTGCGCGAAGTTCTGGGCGACGTCCTTGAAGGACGCCTGCCCATGGAAGGCCGGGCTGAGCGGGACGTCGAGCAGTGCCGCTCGGTACATCAGTTCTTCCAGCTCGGGCTCGTTGTTGAGGAGGTCAACGAAGCGATCCCAGCGCTGCTCGTTGGCGAGCTGCGAGGCCACCTCGTCGAGCACGCTGATCCGAGGCGGCAGACCAGCAGCCACGGAGAACTCGCCAAGGATGCGGCTGGCGAACCCGTGCACCGTCGACACTGCCGCAAGATCAGTATCGGCTATTGCCTGCTCGGCTCGCTCTCGGTGCGTCGAATTTTCGGCCTGCGCCACTTTCTCGAACTCCACGCGAATTCGGGCCTGGAGTTCGCTCGCCGCAGCCTCGGTAAACGTGATCGCGACGATCTCGGAGAGCCTCACGTCGTTGTTCAGGACCGTATTGACAATCCTGCTGACGAGCTGGGTTGTCTTACCCGTTCCCGCTCCAGCCTGGACAAAAAGTGTCTGGTCGAGCCCGGTCGAACTGATCAGCTCTCGGGCCGGTTGGTCGCTCAACATCATCATCATGACACATCTCCGTCGAGCTCTCGGTCGGCGTCTCGGTCGGCTTCGGGTTTCGGTGACAGTGCCACCCGCACCGCCAACTCGGGGGCGTTCGCCTTTGCCTCTGCATGGTCACCGCGGTCGCGGACGCACACACTGTCGAAGTCGCAGTACCCACAGTTGGCGTTGGTCAGCCGCCAGGAATCCCACTCCCCGGGCGACGCTGCGAAGACGCCATTGGCAATGCCGGACGTGATTGCGGTCAAGACCTCGTGGAAACGCTCACGCTTCTCGTCGGTCCATGCGTATCCGAGCCGTTGCTCACCATCGCGCTCGACCAACCAGTAGTGCGCCGCTGCCTCAGACTTCCCGGTGGCTTGCATTGCTCCTTCGGCATACATGCCGAGCTGCAGCGTCGTTCCGTCGATGAACGGATCGTCGTCGAGGCCGTCGTATTTTTTTCCCTTTCCTGACTTGTAGTCGTTGACCAGCACTCGCCCATCGGCGGTGGTGTCGACACGGTCGATCATGCCGCGCAGCGTGATCGAGGAACCGTCGGGCAACGTAATGGGCACAACATCGCCGCTCCGGACGCCAAGATCGAGTTCGACATCGACAGGCGTCGCCAGATGGCTACTGCGGAACTCGTTATCCGCGAGCAAGAACGCGTCGAGCAGATCGTGCAGGTCATCGCGGCGAACACGCCAGCTGACTCGGCGGCCGGTTCGCCCGGTCGATTCGTACTCCAGACATTGGTCGTCGGCAATGACGTGCAGCCGGGCGCGCGCTTCGGGCGACCATGCCTGCTGGGGCGACGGTGCACCATCTCGGAGCGCTTCGCCAATGAATTGTTCGAGCGTCGAGTGGATGAGCGAGCCGCGATCGAGCGCGGAGATCTCGTCGGTTCGTTCGGGGTCGTCACGGTCACTGACTTCGAGGACGTAATTGAGGAAATAGCGGAACCCGCAGCTCGCCCAGGTCTCGAGCCGAGACGGCGACAATGCCCGATCGCCAATGCCGGGCAGCGGGAACACCTCGGCGCCCACGCGAGCTGACAGGTTGCCGTCGAACTCGGTGAAGTCGGAACTCGCCCGCGCGGTCTGCATGTTCCATCCGTTACCGACGAGTACCGCCAGCTCATGGTCGAGGATCGCGATACCAGCAGCCGCGTCGTTACCCACCGCAACAAGGTCGCGTTCGTCGAGCGACCCGGCGTGTGCAGCTGCGGTAATGCCTGAGGCAAACGACCCCACGGTGTCAACGAGTTCGAGTTCACCGAAGTCAGTGGCATGGACCACTCGGCCAGCCAGCGCAGAGGCCGTATCGAGCAGCCAGCGCGACGGCAGCGCCCGCCGATTTGATCGTAAGTCACCACGAGGGAATGACAGGATTCGCCGCCCAACCGGTGCCGCCGCCAGCACAGCGAGGAATGCTCGATGCTGATGATGGAGCCGTTCGGCTCGCGACTCCAGCTGATCGAGCGATTTGGTTCGGACCGCGTCGGGCAAAATTGCGTCGTCGCGGCGCGGCATTGGGAGCAGCCCTTCGGAACAGCCGACCACGAACACCGCATCGAGGTCATAGCCAATGGCGGTACCGATCGGGCCAAAAACGACACCCTCTCCGAACCTGCCGTGACGCCCTCGAGCGACGTCAAGTTCGGTCCGCAGGGCACGTTGGAACACACCGTGACTCGGCGTCGGCTCGATGGCGTCAAGAGCAGCCAAGCGCACCAGCGCATCTTCGACCCGAGCAAACGATTCCTGTTCGTGATCCGGCCACGACGTGTGTTGGCGCTCTTCACCCAGCAGCGACTGCAACAGTGCAGTGGCTGCGGCGCACTTGGTCGGCCACGTATCGGCCTGCTCGACAGCGCGGACCATCGCGTGCAGCCCGTCGACGAACGCCATCAACCGTTTGCCGTCGGCAACTCGGTCGTTCAGCCGCTGGAGCTGATACGCCACCGAGCCAGACTGCGCTCCCCCTTCGAGCTTGGCGATGCGCTCCGCTGTGCGCTGCTCGTCATATTCGATCTTGCGTCGCCAGTCGGCATGGTCGATCACGACACCGGCATCTCGCGAGAGTTGGTCCCAGTCGCCAGGCCGGACCGACGCCCCGTCGAAACGCAGCGGGCCGCCGCTGATGACTGACATTACTCGGTCACGCCGCCAACGCTGTTCTGACAGCGCCAGCCCACCAAGCAGAGTTCGACCAGCAACCGAGTCAGCGAGCCGCTGCGGGTCGGGGCCGTTCGCCGGAATCCCCGCCGCACCGAACTGCTGCTCGATGATCCGCACGTACGGATCCGGCGCCGGGAAGAACACACCAATGCGGTCGAGCCGCACCCCATCGGCAACCAGCCCGATCACGCGGCTGCACACTTCGCGGATCTCCTCTGCGGCATCGGTGACTGAAATAATCGAGTCGCCGTGGGCGACCGGCACAGACAAAGCGTGGCGTTCAACGAGTGCGGCTTCACATGCCCGCCACGTCGGCTCGTCGGCTCGTGGTGCGCCTGAAACCCCAACAATGACCGACGAAGATGTGGCGGCCCGCAACGCCTCGCCGATGAATCGGCCAATTGCAGGCGTGACTGGGGCCGGGAGGTACCAGATGAGGTGGCCGAACGAGCGCAGTCGATCAGCAAGATCAGGCCGGTCAGCAGCAGCTGTTGCCAGGTCGTGCTCCGTGTGGAACCCATCGAGCTGCGCAGCGATGCGCCGGTAGAACTTGACCGCGAGCAACGCTGCAGTAGAGCCCTCTTCAGAGATCGACTCGAGGCCGGCTTCATCGACATTCGACAATTCGGCAAAGAGCGCTGCGAGCGCCGCCTCGGTGGCTTCGTGCTGGGCGACGGGCCGGTACACGTCGGGGTCTTCGGCGAGCACCTGACGGACCGCAGCACCGAGCACCGGGTTGGTAATCGGTTGCTGCTCGAGCAGCAGGTCAGCCGCCGCCATTTCGGCGAGACGAAATGGCGTCACGAACGAGACGTTCGCCACGCCTCGCTTACCCCCGTGTTCGAGTGCTCCAGACCCGAGCAGCCGGCGCGCCGACAGGCCGACAAAGTTGGATGGCACGACGACCGTGACCGGCACGAGCGGACCGGCGGCCTTGGCGCTGGCGACTGCGGCCGCCAACGCCTCCGACGCCGCACGCCCATAGGCCACTGCTTTCACCGACTCGATCACACCTGTGAACGTACACACTGCCTGTCACAGAGTTGGCGGACTGGAACTTGTCACGCGACGTGGGAGATCGGGAGAACTAATCCTCTGCAACGTCGGTGCGATGCTCGCGCACTCGAACCGATGTGTGGTCCGGTGTGGGCGTGACTGCTGCACGACCGAGTTCGAAGATGCTCTTGATGACCAGGCCCCACACCCTGCGGAGCAAGACAAGACCGATAACGACCGCAAAGGCGATTGCGATCGGCACGCCGAGTGTGGCGAGCAGCAAGCCCTTGTCACGGAACAGCGGGGTGACCACACCAGAGTCGACACTCGCGCCGTTCGGCTGCAACGTGCGCACCGGGTCATCGATCACCGGGCACTCGACATCGGTGTCGTTCAAGCCGATCACGTCGTTACCGCCGAAGAGCGGCTCGGGGGCTCGCACGTTCGAGAACAGGCCACCCAGCTCGGGGTCGAATCGGGCACCCACGAGGTATTCCTCATCGACATCGAGGAACTTTGCGTCCTCGAAAAACAGCACGTCGATTAAGCCGTCGATCGCATAGCCACTTGCCGAACCGGCGCGCAGCTGGACGATTTCGAAGCGAACCTTCTCGAAGTCTTTGGCAACCGCGGTGCCCACGAATGCCACATCGGCTGCAGCAGGAACAATGCAGCCCGGAGGAATGGAGATGAGACCTGAGCCGACGTCTTCGGGGATCGGATTGTCGGGCGGAGGTGGCGCCGCGGCCGCACTCGGCGCAGCAAAAAACGTCACCAGCGCACCCATAGCGAGGGTGCACCGCACCAAACGACTCAACACAACGCCCACCCTACGAACCGGACACAGCGGGGACTGGTCATCTCGACCGGTCAGTGATCTGAAGAGACGATTTCCTTGGTCCGCGTGTGCAGATCGGCGGCGTGCGGATTCATCCCGACCAGATGTGCGTCGATCCCTCGTTCGGCGAACTTGGCGACCACTGCGTTCAAGGCAACGACCGCTGATGTATCCCAGATGCGGGCGTCCGTGCAGTCGATCTCGACACGGTCAACCTTGACGGCGTCATAGTCAAACTGGTGTACGAGGTCGTTCGTCGAGGCAAAGAACAGCTGACCGCTGACGGCGTAGAGCCGCTCGTGGTTGTCGGGGTCGAGCACGCTTGTGACGCTGACAACGTGACTGACCTTGCGAACAAAGACGACCGCTGACAGCAACACACCCGCTGCGACGCCGTAGGCGAGGTTGTGGGTAACGACAACCACAATGACCGTGCCAGCCATGACCATGGTCTCAGATTTCGGCATCGACTGCGTCGTCTTTGGCATGATGCTCTTCCAGTTGAACGTACCGATCGCGACCATGATCATCACGGCGACAAGTGCAGCCATTGGGATCTGAGCGACGAGGTCGCCGAGCACCATGATCAGGATCAGCAGGAACACACCCGAAGCGAGCGTCGATAGCCGGGTGCGGCCGCCTGAGCGGTAGTTGATCATCGACTGGCCGATCATGGCGCAGCCGGCCATGCCACCGAAGAAGCCGGTGAAGACGTTGGCGATTCCCTGGCCGCGCGACTCCTGGTTCTTGTCGGAGTCTGTGTCAGTCAGGTCGTCGAGCAACTGAGCTGTGAGCAATGACTCGAGGAGTCCGACGAACGTGAGCGTCAGTGAGAACGGGAAGATGATGCTGAGCGTTTCCAACGTGTACGGGATGTCGGGCAGACCAAATCCAGGCAGCGAGTTGGGCAGTGCGCCCATGTCGCCGACGGTCGGAAGCGACCACTCGAAATAGATGGCGCCAGCAGCGAGGACACTGATCGCGACAAGCGGCGACGGCACCAGCTTGGTGATGCGGGGCAGGCCGTAAATGATGGCGAGACCAGCAACGATGAACGCAAGGTTCAACGGGAGCTGATCCTTGTCACCGTCTTCGAGAATGATGTGAGGGATTTGAGCAAGGAAGATCAGGATCGCCAAGGCGTTGACGAAGCCAAGCATCACTGTGCGCGGCACGAATCGCATCAGGTTGCCGACTCCAAGCCAACCGAAGACAACTTGCAGCACACCGGCGAGCACGGTTGCCGCAAACAGGTACTGCACGCCATAGTCCTCCACGAGCGGGACAATGACCAGTGCCATGGCGCCAGTGGCAGCCGAGATCATGCCGGCGCGCCCACCGACCATCGAGATGATGATGGCGATCGAGAACGATGCGTAGAGCCCCACCTTGGGGTCAACGCCAGCGATAATGGAGAACGAGATTGCCTC
>JBLIKS010000161.1:0-6658 GCA_047635555.1 Candidatus Azotimanducaceae bacterium | reverse complement strand
TTCGCCGAGAAGATGCTGGTCCACGAGCAAGCGCTCGTGAAGATCGACAAAGACATGCCATTCGACAAAGCGGCGCTGATTGGTTGCGGCGTCACCACCGGCCTCGGTGCGGTGTTCCGCACGGCCAAGGTGGCCCCGGGCGAAATGGTCGCGGTCATTGGTTGCGGCGGCATCGGCCTGTCAGCAATCCAGGGCGCTCGCATCGCTGGGGCCAACAAGATCATCGCGGTCGACACGGCGCCGGCCAAGCTCGAACTCGCACAGGAGATGGGCGCCACCCACGTCGTCAACGCCGCTGACGTCGACGCGGTTGCAGCGGTGAAGGAATTGACTGGCGGGGGAGTGCATCATGCATTCGAAGCCGTCGGCCTCAAGCAGACCGCCGAGCAGTCGTTCCAGATGCTGCGCAAGGGCGGTCAGGCAACGGTGATCGGCATGATCCCGGTCGGCACCAAGATTGAAATTCATGGCGTTGAGCTGCTGTACGAGAAGACGCTCACCGGTTCCAATATGGGGTCGAACCAGTTCCGCACCGACATGCCGCGCTACATCGAGATGTACATGGCAGGTCGCCTCAAGCTCGACGAGATGGTCTCGAAGACGATCACCCTCGACCAGATCAACGAGGGCTTCGAAGACATGAAACAGGGCAACGTGGCGCGCAGCGTCATTGTTTTCCCGACCGACTGAAACGGCTCTTTCCTCTCACCCAGGCACCGCTCACTCAGGAGGCACCTCTGACCCAGCGAGTGTCGGGCGGCGTCAGTCGCGCTTGACCCACTTGGAGGTCGAAGCGATGTCGGCGACCTCATTGCCAGATTCCAACCAACCCGCGAAGCCCGATTCGAGGTGGGCCACGTTGTCGAAGCCGAGTTCGCCGATGACCTTCGTGGCGAGCGCTGAACGCCAGCCGGAAGCACAGTAGAAGATGTAGCGGCCCTCGGGCTGGTAACGGTCTTGGTGGTACGGGCTCTCGGGGTCGAACCAGAACTCGAGCATGCCGCGCGGCGCCGAGATCGCGCCAGGAATCCCACCCTTTTCGACACGTTCACGGATGTCGCGGATGTCGACGACCAGCGCCGTGCCAGCCTCGATCTCAGCGGCGACTTGGTCGACCGTCAGCTCTTCGATCTCGGCCTTGGCTTCGTTGACCATGTCGTGAACGGTTCGGCGTGTCATGCTCACGAACACTACGAAGTGCCTGCCGTTCAGGGGCTACTGAGGGAGTAGCGCCGATGACCACGACACGCGAATCGCACTTGCCTCACAAGCCTGAACAGGGTCTCAAGCTGTGAAACCGCCGTCGACGACGAACTCTTGGCCGGTGCAGTAGGACGCCTCGTCCGACGCAAGGAACAGAACCAGCGCGCCGACTTCTTGAGCGCTGGCGACGCGACCCATCGGGATGGCGGTGATGATGCGCTCGGTGTTGCCACCGAACTCCTTGAACATGTCAGTGTCGATGATCCCCGGGTGGACCGAGTTGACGCGGACGCCGTCAGCGGCAAACTCGAGGGCTGCTGATTTCGTCATGCCTCGGACGGCCCATTTGCTGGCTGCATAGGCGTGCGCCATGCTCGCACCGCCCAGGCCGGCGATCGAGGAAATGTTGATGATGCTGCCCGAGCCGTGATCGCGCATCTTGAGGCCTGCCTCGCGCAGCCCGAGGAACACCCCGGTCTGGTTAATCAGGATCGTGCGGTTCCAGTCGTCGAGCGTGGTGTCGGCAATGGGCTTTGGTTCAAAGATGCCCGCGTTGTTCACGAGGATGTCGATGCGTCCGTGCTGTTCGATGATGCCGCCGACGACCCCGGCCCAGTCGCCTTCGCTGGTGACGTCGTGATGCAGGTAGGTGACCGCGTCGCCGAGTTGCTCGGCGGTAGCGACGCCGACCTCGTCGAGCACATCGGTGATGTAGACCGTTGCACCCTCGCCGGCAAACAGTTCAGCCTCGGCTGCACCCTGGCCGCGTGCGCCGCCGGTGATCAGTGCAACCTTGCTGTCGAGCCGTCCCATTGGTCAGCCCTTTCGTGAATCAGCAGCCTGTGCTGCTCGCCGCTTTTCGCCTGCGGCGCGCAGCGCGGCGATGTTCGAATCGTCCACACGCATGTAGGCGGCGCGCCAGTCGTCGGTTCCCCACCGCACCGGTGCTTGGACCGTGGTGCGCGGGGCAATTGCCGTCGCAGCGACGTCGAGCGCCAACGACACGATCGACTGCTGCATGTCGCGATCGCTGGGCTTGCCGCACGGATTGCCGAGTGGAAAGTCGACGAAGAGCATCCGGGCGACGCCGCACTCTTCGACGATGTCACGGGCGCTGCCGACAACGATGGTGGTGATGCCCTGTGCTTCGAGATGACGAGAAACCAGACTCACGGTCTGGTGGCAGACCGGTCAAAGCGGAACGAGCAGGGCAATGTCGACTCCGTCTTGGGCACACCACTCGCCAATCTGGTCGGCGTCGAGGCCGGTTTTGCGTTGGCTGTACTCAGTCGGCACACCGAAGAAACGATGGTTCAGCGAACCGATGGTGCCGTTGTCAGCGAGTTTCTGCAGCGATTCGAGGGGGAGGAAGCTTTCGGTGTCATCGGTGTGTGTTGCCTGCTTGTCCCACGACAGGTCGTTGGTAAACATCTTGTCGGGTAGGTCGGTGACCGGGTGGGCATAGACCTGCTTGTTTGTGGCCGGTGCGCCATGTGCAGAGTCGTGATGGTGCAAGAAGGTGGTGGTCACCACCGCAACGTTGCACTCGCCAAGCGGCTTCGTGTGCGGGCTGAATGGCACCTCGTCGAACGCCGCCCACCGGTAGGGCTGCTCGAAGCCGGAAGCGGAGTAGTACTCGCGCGACTTGTCGATGTAGCTCACGAAACTGCGATGGGAGACTTGTCGGTCGGCGCGTGCTTCCATGCCCCAACGGTAGTTGCGACGCCGAAGCTGTAGCGACCCGGTGCCGAAACGCCCGACAGGGAGTCACCAGGTTGCGGGGTCACTCGCACCTCCTTCGTGCGATACTGAGCCCGGCTCGAATAAGCGCGCCGGTGACGAGATTGGTTCAACGTGAAGCGGCGATTCGCATTATTGGTTCTGAAGCTGATGGGCTGGACGCCGGTCGGCCCTGCCCCCGAAGCCAAGAAATATGTGATGCTTTCGGCGCCGCACACCACCAACTGGGATCTTCCGGCATTGCTGATGGCGACGTGGAGTCAAGGGAGGTCAGTCAACTTTCTGGGCAAGCACCAACTGTTCCGTGGGCCGATGAATTGGCTGATGCGCTCGCTTGGCGGCATCCCGGTGCGCCGCGAGGGCCGTCACGGGATGGTTGAGTCGCTGACCGCCGAGTTCGCAGCCGCCGACGAGATTGCACTGGCCATTCCGGCAGCCGGTACCCGGTCGTACTCCGACCACTGGAAGTCGGGCTTCTATCGGATCGCCCTGGCTGCTGATGTGCCGATCGTCTGTGCCTTTGTCGACTACAAGACGAAGACCCTCGGCTTCGGGCCAACGATGACGCCGACCGGTGACCCTGATGTCGACATCGTGTTCTTCCAGGAGTTCTATGCCGACAAGGTCGGCAAGTTCCCCGAGAAGAAGAGCGAGATTCGGTTTCGGCCGGACAAGCCCGAACCCGAGAACTGAACGCTCACCTGTTGACTGATCTTGCCTCTTGACAGCGGGCTCCATAACGACTTTGCTATATCGTTATGGACGCTGAAGTGCAAGAATCGCTCGATCTCGAAAAGGCACTGAAGGCAATCGCCAGCCCGCGGCGCCTGCAGATCATGCAGTGGCTGCAAGATGTAGCTGCCAATTTTCCGGCCCAAGTACATGGTGACCCTGTCGAGCACGGTGCGTGCAATCTCTTCATCACCGACAAGCTCGAAGTTTCCCAACCCGCTGCGTCGCGGCACATGAAGGTGCTCGTCGAGGCTGGCCTCGTTGTCCCGACCGCCCGTTCCGGGTGGGTCTATTACCGACGCAATGAGCCCGCTGTCGACGCGCTCAAGCACCAACTTCTCGCACTCTGAACGACTCCCTGAATCGAATGGAAACTCACATGTACGAATCACTGAACAACAAGGTCGTTCTCGTCACCGGTAGTGCCGGTGGGATCGGTCGTTCAATCGCCGAGCGCTTCGCCGGCCAAGGATGCAAGCTCGTGGTCAACGACGTCAACGCTGAAGCGGCCGCAGAAGTGGTCGAGGCAATCACCGCCGCAGGTGGCCAGGCAGTCACGGCGATCGCTGATGTGTCGGACAGTGCACAGGTTGCAACGATGTTTGAGACCCTGGTGGCCGAGTACGGCGACATCGACGTGTTGGTCAACAACGCGGGCCTCGTCTCGCCAATGCTGCATTTCTTCGACGCTGACGAGGCGTGGTGGCGTCGCATCATCGACGTCAACCTCACCGGGCACTTCCTGTGTTCGCATGTGGCTGCGCGGATGATGGCCAAGGCTGGCGGCGGGTCGATCATCAACATGAGTTCGGGTGGTGCCACCCGCGCACATCGTGCCTTCACCGCCTACGACGCGACCAAGGGCGGCATCGAAGCGCTCACTCGGGCCATGGCGCTTGACCTCGGCCCGTACGGCATCCGGGTCAACGCCCTGATGCCGGGTTCGATCGACACCAGTGGCCTCAGCTTGGCCGACCGGAAACTGCGTGGCGAGAACGTGCCGCTCGGTCGAATCGGCGAACCGATTGATATGACGGGCGCAGCGCTCTTCTTGGCATCTGACGATGCGTCGTACATCACCGGCGACGTCATCAAGGTCGACGGCGGAATGCTTGCCCAGCAGCGTTCGGCGACTGTCGACATCAAGCTGCCGGCCGACTTCCCAAAGATCGAGGACCTCTGATGAGTACCTCTGTTCGGTTCGCTGCCGACGTCGGCGGCACATTTACCGACGTGGTGCTCGAACGTGCCCGGGGTGATTACGCGTCGACGAAGGTGTTGACGACTCACGATGCGCCGGAGCGAGCCATTCTTGAGGGCGTCGAGCAACTCGCCACCGCCGAGGGGATCGACTTGTCGAGCCAATCGAGTGTTGTCACGCAGTTCGTTCACGGCACGACCCTCGCCACCAACGCCCTCATCGAAAGGCGCGGTGCTCAGACCGCGCTCGTTACCACCGAGGGGTTCCGTGATGTGATCGAGACCCGGACCGAAAGCCGGTTCGAACAGTACGACCTCGACATCGTGCTGCCGACGCCATTGATCGAACGGAAAGATCGCTACACCGTGGCCGAACGACGCTCCGCTAGCGGCAAAGTACTGCTCGATTTCGACGAGGCGGGCGCAGTTGCACTGGTCGAACATCTCGCCAGTGGCGACTACGAGTCCGTTGCCGTCGGATTCCTCCACAGCTACGTCGATGGAACGAACGAGCGCCGCTTCCGCGACCTGCTCCTCGATCGACTTCCCGATATTGCGGTGTCGATCAGCTGCGAAGTGTCACCGCAGATGCGTGAGTTTGAGCGATTCAACACCGTCTGTGCGAACGCCTACGTCCAGCCGCTGATGGCGTCCTACCTGGTGCGGCTCCGTGACCAGCTGCTGCAGCGCGGCGTCAACTGTCCGCTCTACCTTGTGCACTCGGGTGGCGGCTTGATGAGCGTCGAGAGCGCCGCGGCGTTTCCTGTGCGACTCGTCGAGTCGGGCCCAGCCGGTGGAGCAATTTTTGCTGCCGATCTCGCAGCGCGGTACGGACGCGACCGTGTGCTCTCGTTCGATATGGGTGGTACGACAGCCAAGATCAGCCTGATCGACAATTTCCGTCCGGCGACCGCCAAGTCCTTCGAGGTCGACCGCACCGCGCGCTTTAAGAAGGGGAGCGGGATGCCGATCTCGATTCCCGTGATCGACATGATCGAGATCGGTGCTGGCGGCGGATCGATTGCGAGCGTTGATGTGCTCGACCAAATCAGGATTGGCCCGAAAAGCGCCGGGTCCGAGCCCGGCCCGGCCGCGTACTCGCTCGGCGGGCAAGACGCCACGGTGACCGACGCCAACCTGCAACTCGGTCGGCTCCATCCCGACACCTTCGGAGCGACCGATATCGATCTGTCGCCGCAGTTCGCGAGCGAAGCACTGGTTCGGAGCGTCGGTGAACGGCTCGGCCTCGACGCCAACACCTCCGCTGTCGGAGTTGCCGAGGTCGTCGACGAGAACATGGCCAACGCCGCTCGGGCGCATGCCGTCGAGAACGGTAAGGACATGGGCGGCTACACGATGATCGCCTTCGGCGGTGGCGCTCCGCTGCACGCCTCACGGCTGATGGACAAGCTGGGCCTCAACGAACTCATCGTTCCGCCTGGCGCCGGTGTCGGTTCGGCAATCGGGTTCCTCGTCGCCCCGTTCTCCTACGAGGCGGTCCGCAGCTTCTACACGTCGACGCTTGACTTCGATGTCGACGGATCCAACGAGGTGCTGGCATCGCTGACCGATGAGGCGATGTCGTTCGTTCGGCCTGCGTTGGCCGACGATGCCGAGGCCATCCTCGCCGTCGAACGGCAGGTGTCGATGCGCTATGCCGGTCAGGGCTGGGAGATCCCCGTGGCGCTCGACGACGACTCCACCTTCGACGAGTTCGCCGCCGAACTGTTGTCGGCGAAGTTCACCAAGGCCTACGAGGAGTTCTTCGGCCGGGCCATCGACG
>JBLIKS010000160.1:0-6670 GCA_047635555.1 Candidatus Azotimanducaceae bacterium | reverse complement strand
GCGGGCCCCGCCGGTCGTTGCCGCAAGAGGTCTGACATGCCCGGCAACTTAGCTCTCGGCCAACGCGCCGCTCTGGACGTCAGTAGCGACGCAGTCGGCGTTGGTGGCCGACTATTGCAAGTACCGCACTGACGGCCAACATGACCAGCATGAGGACCATGCCGGCCGTGGTGACGGCGTGGGGTGTCGGGTCTGTCGGGTCAGCACCGAAGTTTCCGTCAGCAATACCGAGCGGATTCGTGCCCAGGCCGAGCAGCGAACTGACCCACATCCACAGCGCCACGCTCACACCACCAGCGGCGAGTCCGAGGCCATACGCCCGCACGATCAGCAGGCCGAACACGACGGCTGCACCAATCAGTGCGAGCTGCACGAGCCGACCCGCAAAGTAGAGGGTTGGGAGGTCGGTCACGGTTGCTGGCGAGCTGTAGTTGTTTGCAAACGTCGCCGTGTTTTCGGCGATAAGCGGCCCTGCGACGAGGACGACGCCCGCAACCGCACCGAGCGCAGCGATCCACGGGTTGAGCGCAGGGCGGCCACCCCGACCAAAGGAACGCAGCGATGCGAGGAACACGAGCAAACCAATCGCCGCGACGGCAACGATCAACCAGAAGCCAAGGTCGCGGGTCACCTTGAGCGTGAATGCAAGGTCGACTGTCTGGCGGGTAATCGACTCGGCTGACGCAATGCGTAGCTCGGCGAGGCCAACGACCAGCGCGGCCCAACCGGCCAATGCGAGCCCTGCACCACCGGCGAGCCCTGCACCCCAGCGCAAGCCGAAGCATGCCAAGATGCCACCGAGCGCCAACACCGTTGCACCGACGAAGCCGGCCACAGCAAGGTTGGTGCCGAACGTATCGAGCGTGCGCACGCCGGTCGCGATGCCGTCGACCGGTGTCGAAGTGCGAATGTCGATGATGTCGGCAATCGCTGTCATCAGCACGGTAATTGCACCGAAGAACGCCAGGATGAAGACGAGTTTGACCTTAAACGGGCCGCGGCCTGGTGGGTACTCGTACCGGTTGTCCGGCTCGTCGAACAGTTCCGGTATCTCGGCCGTGATGTCACCCGGAACAGCCGCAGTTTCAGCGGTGTCGCGTTGGGCTGGAATCTGTGTCGTCGCCAACACATCGACTGGCGGTTCAGCGGCAGTGATCGCCGTTGGAACCTCGCCAGTCGTGGGTAATGGAGCAAGGTTCGATGCTGGCGGCGTGAACGGGACATCACCGGTCGGTATGGCCCAGCCCGGGTCGGGAATCGGCGGCCGCGCCGAGATTTCCTGCGTCGGCAGCACCGCGATGTCAGGCAGCTCGTCGTCAGGCAGTTCGATGTCTGGGAGCGTCGCCAGTTTGTCGAGAATCGCTCCAAGCTGGCTGTCGTGCGGTGCCGAAGAGACATCGGTCGGGTCATCTGGCGACGAGATGACGGGAAGCGCCTCGGTCCGGTCGGTGACGCCAGCAAGCGAGTGCCCACAATCGGCACAGAACTTCTGGTTCTCCGCGACCACTCGGCCACATAATGGGCAATGCATACAGATGACCCTAGGGCGTAGGGCCTGCTCACATGAGTCGTTTGTGCAACAGATAGGGCCGCAGATAATGCCGGGTGCACTCGGCCGCCGTCACGTACTGCGTCGCCGCGCGCGCCATGATGGGCACATGACTGGGCGGTTTGCTCCATCTCCAACGGGTGAGTTGCATCTCGGAAACCTGCGTACAGCGGTCGTGGCGTGGCTGTCGGCGCGCGCCGACGGGCGCCCATTTCTGGTGCGGATGGAAGACCTCGACCGAGTCCAGGCACGTCCCGAACACGAAGCCGCACAGCTTCGCGACATGGCTGCGCTCGGCCTCGACTGGGATGGTGACGTCGTCAAACAGGGCGAGCGCTTCCATTTATACGACGCGGCGATCGACCGGCTCACCGCGGCTGGCTCCGTGTACGAGTGCTTCTGCAGCCGTCGCGAGATCCGTAACGACATCGAAGCCGCATCGAGTGCGCCGCACGGCCCGCCAGGCTCGTACCCCGGGACCTGCCGCGATCTGTCGGCCAGCGCGCGAGCCGCACGTCGAGCATCGGGTCGCCCACCCGCACTTCGATTACGCACCGACCACGGCATCTACGACTTCGTTGATCGACTCGTCGGGCCGCAGTCTGGTGGCGTCGACGACTTCGTGCTGCGGCGCAACGATGGCGTGCCCGCATACAACCTCGCTGTCGTCGTCGACGATGGGCTTCAGGGCATCACCGATGTGGTGCGGGGCGACGACCTCCTGCCATCCACGCCGCGCCACGTGATGCTCCAACAGATGCTCGGCATCGAGACACCGAGCTACCTGCACATTCCACTGGTCTTTGGCGCCGATGGCGAACGCTTGGCAAAGAGCCACGGCGCAACAACGCTTGGCGAACTACGCGACGCAGGCGTCTCATCCGCTGCGGTCATGTCATGGATTGGTTCATCGCTCGACTTGGCTGCACCAGGCGAAGCTGTTGAGGTCGGCGACCTCGTCGACCGGTTCGATCCGGCAGCGCTGCCGAGAGACATCGTCGTCGCACCAGATTTCGTGTTCCGACCCATTGAAAATTTGTGAAAACTGCCCGAATCGCATCGGGATACACGACATTGTTATTTCGTGTGCGACTAAAATTGACCGCAGTGCTCCCTGCAGATCGTCGGACAGCGCGCATCGGATGCGCAGTCGTCTTCGGCCTCGTCGCGCTCGTCGGCTGCTCCACCGCTCTCACGAGCGGCGATGGCCGCGAAGCCGTCATAGCGACCACCGAGGCGCCAACCACCACAGCAGCCCCGACAACGACCGTTGCGCCGGCCACCACCGTTGCGCCGACCACCACCGTGGCTCCAACAACCACGACCACACTGCCGGTCGACATCATCGAAGTCCCCGTGCTCGACCCGCCAATCGGCGCCCTCGGCACCTCCGACGGCGCCGAAACGGCCCGCCTGCAGAACCGACTCACCGAACTCGGCTTCTGGGTCCAGAGCGCCGACGGCGACTACGGCCTGACCACTCGCCAAGCAGTCATGGCCTTCGAGAAGTACATGGGTTTCGGCAACCCAGACGGCAAGCTCGACGAACAAACCGCCACAGCGATCTCGAACATCGACCTGCGGCCCGCGGCCCGAGCCAACTCCGGCACGCTCGTCGAAGTCGACAAGGCCAAGCAGTTGCTTTTCTTCGTTGTCGACGGTCGCACCGAATACATCCTCAACACCTCGACCGGTAACGGCGAGCCATACGAGGAGCCAGACCAGAACACGCCCGGTGAAATCCAGCGGGGCATCTCGCTCACGCCGAACGGCCTCCACAATGTCAACCGCGAGCGGCCCGAAGGCTGGTGGGAAGGCGATCTCGGCGAGATTTACCGCCCCAAGTACTTCGTCGGCGGCGTCGCAGTACACGGCTCGAACTCCATCCCGAACTACCCGGCCTCCCACGGCTGCGTGCGAGTGAGCGTGCCGGCAATGGACTGGATCTGGGAAAGCGGCATCATGCCGCTCGCCACCCCCGTCTGGGTCCACGACGGCGCCTGATTCCGTCCCTCTCGGGCCAGCTTCGCCGATCCCTGCGTCAGCTCTCACCGCTCGTTGCCGGAGCGCAACTCGGGTTCACGCTTCCTTGGCCTCGACGAACCATGATCCCGAGATCGCTTCTCCTTTTGAATTGGTCGGTAACGCTGGCGGTGCGTGAGTTCCTGACTGCGGAACGAGGAGTGGTGGGGAGCGGCTGCCAGAATCTGGACCATGCTTCCCGGTGTTGGTTCTGTTCGTCCCTGGGCCGATCCGGGAGTAGTTGAACTCAACCGGCTGCCGATGCGTACACCAACCACGGCGTTCCCGACAGCTGCCGAGGCTCGTCAGAACGACCGAGTTCACGACGGCGACGCATCACCGTGGCGCCGCACGCTCAACGGCAAATGGAATTTCCGCCTCTACGAATCGCCCGGTGCTGTTCCAGCCAACGCGATCATCAAGGCCCCAACCGGCAGTTCGTGGCTGCGTGTCGCTGTCCCCGGCAACTGGACAATGCAGAACACCGGCGACTTACCGCAATACACGAACGTGCAGATGCCGTTCGACGGGCCGCCGCCGTCGCTGCCGAAAAAGAACCCGACGGGGGTCTATCGCCGTCCATTCAAGGTGCCGAACAGCTGGGACGGCCGCCAGATCGTGCTGCACATCGGTGGCGCCGAGAGCACCCACGTCCTCTACGTCAACGGCCGATGGGTCGGCTACGGCACCGACAGCCGGTTGGCCAGCGAATACGACATCACCAAGTTCGTTGAGCGCGGCGACAACGACCTCACGATCGTCGTCACGAAGTGGAGCGCGCAGAGCTACGTCGAAGATCAAGACCAATGGTGGATGGGCGGCCTGCACCGTGAAGTATTTGTCGAAGCCCGCGGCGCCACCCACATCGACAACCTGATCTGCGACGCCGGTTACAACCACCTCGACGGCAGCGGCACGCTCGCCGTCACCGCCATCGTCGGCGGGCTGACCGCACCGACCGCAGGTTGGAAGGTCACGACGCGCGTCGAAACGCTCAAAGGCAAGCAGCTCTCCAAGCCGATCACCCGGAAAGTCCCACACGCCTTTTACCGACCAATGGGTTTCTTCGGGCACAAAACCGAGGCCAGCTTCACGCTTGCGGGCATCGCGCCGTGGTCAGCCGAATCGCCCTCGCGGTACCGCGTCGTCGTCGAACTGATCGACCCGGCCGGCGAGGTCGCCGAGGCCCACGCCCAGATCATTGGTTTCCGCTCGATTGTCATCAATGGGAACGAACTGTTGATCAACGGCCAGCCAGCGTGGATCTTCGGCGTCAACCGCCACGACCACCACCCGACCCGCGGCAAGGCGCTCACGATCGACAACATCCGCGACGACTTGCTTGCGATGCGTCGCCACAACATCACCGCCGTGCGCTGTGCCCACTATCCAAACGACCCCCGGCTACTCGACCTGTGCGACGAGATCGGCATGTACGTCGTCGATGAAGCCAACCTTGAGGCACACGCCTACAACACGAGCTTGTGCAATGACCCGGCGTGGCGCACGACCTGGGTGGCCCGCGCGGCACGGATGGTCGAGCGCGACCGGAACCACGCCAGCGTCATCATGTGGTCGCTTGGTAACGAGGCCGGCTACGGCCGCAACCACGACGCACAGGCCGGCTGGATCCGCCACGCCGACCCCACTCGCCCGCTGCATTACGAACCGGCCTCGTTCCACCAAGGCTGGCTCGATGGTGGCCGCCACGCGAGCGACGTTGTCTGCCCGATGTACCCGACCCACCAAGACACGGCGGCCTACGCCGGTGATCGCCCATTCATCATGTGCGAATACAGCCATGCCATGGGCAACTCGAACGGCTCGCTCGCCGACTACTGGGACACGATCCTCACCACACCCGGCCTGCAGGGCGGCTTCATCTGGGAGTGGAAGGACCACGGCCTGTACACCACGTTGCCGAACGGCAAGAAAGGGTTTGCCTACGGCGGCCAATTCGGTGAGGCAATCCACGACGGCAACTTCGTCGCCGACGGCCTGATGTCTGGCGACCTCGTTCCGCACCCCGCCATGCAGGAAGTCGAGTGGGTGTATCGCCCAGCGACGATGGAAAAGAAGGGCGCAAACCTCGTCATTGCGAACCGGCGCAGCTTCACCACCCTCGATGACCTCGCTGCCACCTGGGAACTGAATGTGGGCGGCAACGTCCGTGGTTCAGGCACCCTTGAGATGCCAACGGTTTCGCCGGGCCAATCTGTGAAACTGCCGATGCCCTGCGTCACGCCAACTGACCCTGACGCTCACCTCACCGTCACGTTTGCCCAGCGCGCAGCCACCGCGTGGGCGCCTGCCGGTCACGTCGTTGCACGCGATCAGGTCCAGCTGAAAGCTGCGAAGCAAACGAAGATCACTCGGCCCCAGCCCCAGCCCCAGCCCAAGGGCAACGCGCTACGGGCCTCCCCGCCGGCTGCTGCGAGCGCCGTGTCGAAGCTGCTCGCCGCGCCGATTGAACTCTCGATTTTTCGGGCGTCGACGGACAACGATGGCTACAAGCTGATGCCCCAACTCCATGAGCTGTATGGCATCGGCGGGACGAGCTTGCAGGCGTGGCAGGCAGCGGGCGTCGACACCAAGCCAGCAGACGAACTCGTTACCCATGATCATCGCGTCGAGGTGCTCGACGACGGTTCTGAAGTGCACCACCACACCGTCAACGTGCCAGCTGAGCTCAACGATCTCGGTCGCGTCGGCATCACCTTCCAGTTGAAGGCGGGCTTCGATCAGAACCGTTGGTTCGGCCGTGGCCAACTCGAGAACTACCCCGACCGCAACCGCGGTGCCATGGTCGGCACGTGGGAATCGGGCATCGACGACGAGCCGTACCTCGTGCCCCAAGAGTTCGGCCTGCGGACCGATTGCCGCTGGTTTGAGTTCGTGAAGTCGGGCACTGGTGAAGTTGTTCGACTCGATGTCCTGCAGCCGACGACGATGCATGTCTCGGCAACACGGTTTACCGCGCATGACTTGTTTGCTGCCGGGCACGAGACCGACATCAAGCCCCGCAAAACGCTCGTCGTTCACGTCGACGTCGCGCATCGCGGCGTCGGCACAGCTAGTTGCGGCCCCGACATCCTCGAG
>JBLIKS010000159.1:0-6729 GCA_047635555.1 Candidatus Azotimanducaceae bacterium | reverse complement strand
CACGATGAGCGGTCGGCTTGTCGGCCGCTGCGGCCTCGGCTCCGGCCACGCTGCCGCAACGGCCCATGCATCGTGCCGGTCGCGGGTATGGGCGGGGCCGAACCACACCTCGGTGGCGTACGGATCCACGAGACCGGGCCCATCGTCGATAACGATCTGGTATCGATCGTCAGCCTGCACTGAGCCCAACCAACCGCTTCCATCCCGTTCGAGCGGGACCGTGGCGCCACCGAGAACTCGCACTTCGACCCGAATCGCCCCTGGCGAATGCACCCGAACATCGACCATCCATAAAGTCTGCCATCGCGATCCCCCGGTACAGCAAGCCGGTACAGCAAGCCCGAGCACGACACGGAAACCTCGGGACAGACAGCTGCGGAATCCGCCCATTCCTGTCCCGAGTTTCACGGACCGGTCGAGTTCTCACCAGTCCGCCGGGTTCTGGTCAGGGCTGCTCGGGTATCGTTGACTCGGTGACCCCGGCCGACGTCAGCACCGCTCTCTCTGCCCAGGGGTACCTCCCCGACGAAGGGATCGCCACATCGGTGTTCCTTGCCATGACGCTCCGACGGCCACTTCTACTCGAAGGCGAAGCCGGAGTCGGCAAGACCGAGTTGGCCAAGAGCCTCGCCAAGGCCACTGGAGGCGAACTGATCCGCCTCCAGTGCTACGAGGGGATCGACGCCTCACAGGCCGTCTACGACTGGGACTACGCCAAGCAACTGCTGCACCTGCGCGCAACGGAGGCGACCGGTGAATCGCAGTCGACGACGGCCGATGCGCTCGAGGCTGAGCTGTACGGTGAACGGTTCCTCATCAAGCGTGCATTGCTTCGGGCGATCGAGCCGACCGAGGGCCCGCCGCCCGTGCTCCTCATCGACGAAGTCGACAGGGCCGACGACGAATTCGAGGCATACCTGTTGGAGATCCTTTCCGACTTCCAGGTCACCGTGCCCGAGGTCGGCGTGTTTATGACCGACCGGCCGCCATTGGTCGTGCTGACCTCGAACCGCACCCGTGACGTGCACGACGCACTCAAGCGACGCTGCCTCTATCACTGGGTTGAGCATCCCGACTTTGACCGAGAGGTTGAAATCGTCAAGCTCCGTGTGCCAGACGTCGACGACGTGCTCGCCAAGCAGGTTGCTGCTGCCGTCGAAGGCCTACGCGGCCTCAACCTCTACAAGCCTCCCGGCGTCGCCGAAACCATCGATTGGGCCACGGCCCTCGGCCGGCTTGGTGCAAAGCGGCTCGACGACTCAGTCGTCGAATACACCCTCGGCACGGTGCTCAAATATCGCGAGGATCACCAGCGAGTCGAACAGCACGGCATCGGCGAAATCGTCAAACAGGCGATCGAAAAGGGCCTGCTGCACGCCTGATGGCCGATCTTCCTCCGCCACGACCGCCACGACCGTCAGGGCCAGCCGGTTCGGCTGCTGCCTATGCAGCCATCGCGGCCAACATTCCTGGTGCAACGATCGAGCTCGCAACCGAACCAGCTGAGATCGCCGTTGCATTCAGCCGAGTGCTGCGCGGCGCTGGGCTGCGCGTGCCGACCAGCAGCACCCACACCTTCGCGAGCGCACTCTGTGCCGTTGGGCTCGATGACCGCGCCGGTACGTACTGGTCAGGTAGGTCAACGCTGGTCAGGCGGCCCGAAGACATCGCGATTTACGACAAAGCCTTTGCCGTGTTCTTCGAGCACCGGCGCAGCGCCGGCGACGACCTGCACGAACAAGACCCGCTCTCCATCACGATTGCGATCGACACCGATGAGCAAGACGGCGCCGACGACGGCCCCGATGTTGCCGACGGAGACGACGAGGAAACGGTCGAGCTGCGCTTCTCGACCACCGAGATCCTGCGGAACAAAGACTTCGCTGAGTACTCGCCCGACGAACTCGTGCTGGCGCAAGAAATGATGAGCAGCCTCAAATTGATCGGGTCACCCCGCCGATCGCTGCGCCTCGGCCCTGCCCGACGGGCAACACCTCGGCCAGACATCCGACGCACGGTTCGTGCATCGCTGAAAGCTGGCGGTGAACCGATCGAGCGTCACTTCCGAGCGCCGACCGAACGACTCCGGCGACTCGTACTCGTCCTCGATGTAAGTGGCTCGATGGAACCGTACGCCCGTGCGCTGCTGCGCTTTGTCCACGCCGCGGTCGCTGGCCGCCAGAAGGTCGAGGCCTTCGCCCTGGGAACCCGGCTCACCCGAATCACTCGCGAGCTGAACAGCCGCGACCCCGACATCGCACTACACGAAGCTGGCCAACGGGTGCTCGACTGGAGTGGCGGTACCAAGCTGGGTGTCGGCCTGCGCCAGTTCAACGATGAATGGGGCGTGCGCGGCCTTGCACGCAACTCGATCGTCGTCATCCTGTCAGACGGGTGGGATCGTGGCGACCCCGACGAGCTTGCCACGCAGATGGCACGTCTCCAGCGCGTCACGCATCGCCTCGTCTGGGTGAACCCGCTGAAGGTCACGCCGGGCTATGCCCCGCTAGCTCGGGGAATGGCTGCTGCGCTCCCCTATGTTGACAACTTCGTGGAAGGCCATTCGGTGGCCGCCATGCAAGAACTCGCCGATGTGATCAGCCTGCCGTGAACAAGAAACTGGGCGAACAATGGGCAACAAAATGAGAGGGAAATCCGCATGAAAGACCTGCTTGAAGACATTGCTCGATGGCGTGCTGCTGGCGAACGCGTGGCGGTCGCCCGCGTCGTCGACATCGAAGGATCGGGCCCGCGTGACCCTGGCGCAGCGATGGCCGTGACGGCCTCGGGCGAAGTCGCTGGCAGCGTCAGCGGCGGCTGCGTCGAAGGTGCAGTCGTCGGCCAGGCCCTCGCGATTCTCGACGGAACCGAAAAGGCTGGGATTACCACCTTCGGCTATTCCGACGACGATGCGTTCGCTGTCGGCCTCACCTGCGGTGGCACGATCCACCTGTTCATCGAGGAGCTCAACTGGTGAGCATCTTCGAGCAGTACGAGTCGCTGCTGCGGGCAGAGTCGCCGGTTGCGCTGGCAACGGTGATCGAAGGCCCCAACATCGGCGCAAAATTGCTCGTACAGCCACAGGGCGATCCCGTTGGATCACTCGGTCATCCCGAACTCGATCGAGTCGTCGGGCGCGACGCCGTCGCTGAGCTTGAGGCTGCCACTTCCGGCGTGCGGAGTTACGGCCCTGAAGGGCAGATCACTCCCGAGGATCTGATTGATCAACCGACGGTCAGGGTGTTCATCGAGTCGCATGCGCTGCCACCGCAAATGTGGATCTTCGGTGCAGTTGACTTCACTGCGGCACTCGCCCGGGTCGCCAAAATCCTCGGGTACCGCGTCACGGTGTGCGACGCCCGCGAGGTCTTTGCCACCCGTCGGCGTTTCCCGATGGCCGACGAAGTCAAAGTCACTTGGCCGACGCCGGTGTTCAACGAGCACGGCGCCGAACTGGGCCCGAGAGATGCCGTGTGCATCCTCACGCACGACCCCAAGTTCGACGTGCCAGCCGTGCAGGGCGCATTAGCGACCCGTGTCGGCTATATCGGCGTGATGGGCAGTCGCAAAACGCACGCGAAGCGGATGGAGCGGCTTGCCGAGGTCGGCGTGTTCGAACCCGGCGACATCGATCGCTTGATGTCACCAATCGGCCTCGACATCGGAGCGCGTACGCCAGAAGAAACCGCCGTGAGCATCTGTGCCGAGATCATCGCTCGGCGAACCAACCGCAACGTCCCGAGCCTGCGCGACAGCTCGGGCGACATCCACAGCTGAACACCGGCCCCAGCCGAACGCTCACAGGGCAACCACCGCCGACAAGGTCGTGTCGGTCAGAGCAATGCCGAAGGTCTCGACGAACTGTGGTCTGGGCGCGATCGCCAGCACGCAGGCGGCACTCCTGCCCTGAGATGCTGCGAGACCGACCCCGCAGAAGTTGTCGAACTTGCGCTGCGGGCGAATCGCCGGGATACCGCGGACGCAGTCCATAGGGATGCGGACGCAGTCCATAGGGATAGGGCCGGGCAAAGCGACCCCGAGGCCAAGCACATCACCCTGCCGACCATCAACAGCACGACGAAGCAGCGTAGATCGATCAGGCCGATGGGTCGCCGAAGGTGACGCGATTGACGCTCCGCTGCGAGATCGTGTCGATCTCGACCGTGCGGCCGGTGTTCACCGAATGCACGACAGCGTTGTCGACACCGAGGTACATCATCACGTGACCCGGGTAGTGGACGAGGTCGCCAGCCATGGCAGACGCACGATCGACTTCAGTTGCGTTTCTGATCTGCGCACCGCTGACCCGCTGGAGTTCGACGCCAGATTCCTCCCAGGCGTACGACGTGAGGCCCGAGCAGTCGAACCCTTTGTCTTCGACGCTGGTGTTGGTCCGGTACGGCACACCAATTTGTGTCATCGCGGCGAGTACGGCCCGCTGATGATCGAGTGTGCTGTTCTTCCACGAGTCGATCATGGCGAATTCGTCGTACCCCAGTTCGCGAGCTGCCAACCGAGCGGTTGCCGTCCGGTGCTTGGCATAGACGAGGTAATCAGCGAGATCCTCGGAGGCCACAAACGTCTCGTACGCCGCGACCGCCAGGTCGGCTTCGGCAGTGATCTCCGGGGCGAGGGCGTTGATCGGCAGTTCGGCCTGCTGGGCTGAAGCCGGGCCACTCAGGGCAATGGTTGCGATGGTTGCAGTCGCTGCAGCCAGGCCGAGTTTGGCAATGGCACGCAAGCGAGTCGAGAAGGTGAGGTGAGTCATGACTACAAGTCCCTGGCCGGGTGCGCCGATCGATGTGTCGATCAGTCGGTCTTTCGTGACGAATCAGCAACATATCGTCATCAAACCGTCATACTCAACCACTCTGAGGTAATTCTTGTTATCCAACCGTCATGAATGACAGGAATGATATTCGTGCCAGACTCTCGACATGTCGACCGAAAACCCAGAACAAGCAGGCCCAACGCGGCCATCGACGGTCGCCGTGCTCCTCGCCGCCGGAGCCGGCTCGCGCTTCGTCGACGTGCGGCACAAACTTCTCGCCAAACTCGAGTCACACGGTAAGACGGTGATCGGGCGGTCGCTTTGCAACCTCATCGACGCCCAGATCGGCCCGATTCTGGTGATCACGGGGGCGCTCACCCGCTTCGACCTGGCAGCGCACCCAACAGTGGCTGCGTACCTCGCAGACCCGAATGTCACCACGCACCACAATCCAATGTGGGCTGACGGACAAAGCACGTCGGTCCGGGTCGCCATCGATGCAGCGCGACAGATCGGCGCAGAAGCTGTGGTCATCGGCCTTGGCGATCAACCCTTCATCACGCCCGACGCATGGCGCTCTGTGGCGGCAGGGTTGGGGCCCATCACCGTCGCCACGTACGATGGTCAACGCGGCAACCCAGTTCGACTCCATGCAGATGTATGGGATCAGCTGCCGCACGATGGAGACGTCGGGGCTCGCTCACTCATGCAGCGTCACCCCGAGCTCGTCACCGAAGTATCGTGCAGTGGTTCGTCAGCAGACATCGACACCTTGGAGGACCTGCACCGATGGCAGAGCAACTGATCAATGAATTCACCGTCAATCGTCCAATCGACGAGGCGTGGCCGATCATCACCAATGTTGAGCGCATCGCTCCGTGCCTCCCCGGTGCGCAACTGACCGAGATTCGCCAGACCGACGACGGTGAAATGTATGCCGGCAACGTGAAAGTCAAGCTCGGGGCAATCGCCACCGAGTTCAAGGGCGAAGCGTTCTTTCTCGAGCGCGACGACGCCAACTACACCTGCAAACTCAACGGCAAGGGCCGCGACACCAAGGGCCGCGGCAATGCCTCTGCCGACATCGCAGCACACGCCAAGAGCATCTCACCGACCAGCACGAAGGTCACCGTGACGACCGATCTGCACATCACCGGCAAAATTGCTCAGTTCGGTCGTGGCATCCTCGGTGATGTCAGCACCAAGCTGATCGACCAGTTCGCTCAAAACCTCAACGAGATGATCGATGCCGATGGCGTCGAAGCTCTTCCAGCCGACGCAGCGGGCGAGTCCGATACTCCCGTGGCCGAGGTGCCAGCCAATGATTCACCTGCCCAGCCGACCGTCCGCAAGATCGACGGACCCGCAGCCGAAGCAATCGACCTGATGGAAATGGGTGGATCGTCAATCGCCAAACGCGCTGCGCCTGCAGTCGCTGTGCTTTTACTGCTCCTGCTGCTCCTTCGTCGCCGCCGGAGCTAATGGACGACCGAGCTCGCGTCGAGGAGCTGATCGGGCGCCCACCGCGAGGTGCTTTCGACGTCGTCGTGCGCACTGGCGAGGGCGACCCGGTTGTTGTTCGCAACGCCCCGTTCCTCGGCGACGGCACACCAATGCCCACTCGCTACTACCTCGTTGGTACCGACCTCGTCCGGGCCGTCAGTCGCATCGAAGCAGTCGGCGGCGTTCGCCAGTCTGAAGCCGATCTCGATCCGGCCGACATCGCTGGCGCACATGCCGCCTACGAGGCCGAACGAGACACAGCAATTCCCGCAGATCATGTCGGACCTCGACCGTCCGGCGGCGTCGGCGGGACTCGTCAAGGTGTCAAGTGCCTCCACGCGCATGTGGCACATCTGCTCGCTGGCGGCCGCGACGTGGTCGGCCAATGGACACTCGCTCGGCTTGGCAACGACCGTGGCACGCTCGACGGCTTGCAGCCGCCCGCACCTCACATC
>JBLIKS010000158.1:0-6788 GCA_047635555.1 Candidatus Azotimanducaceae bacterium | reverse complement strand
GTCAGTTCATCGGCGTACTCCAAATCGCCGCCGACCGGCAGGCCGCTGGCGATCCGGGTGACCGTGATGCCGAGCGGCTTCAACAGTCGACCGAGGTACATGGCCGTGACCTCGCCTTCGGTGTTTGGGTTCGTACACAGGATCACCTCGGTGATCTCTTCGGGGTCGAGTCGAGTGAGCAGTTCGCGAATTTTCAACTGCTCCGGCCCAATGCCCTCCAGCGGCGACATGGCCCCGAGCAGCACGTGGTAGCGGCCGCGGAACTCGCCGGTCTTTTCGATGGCGACAACATCGCGTGACTCTTCGACGACACAAAGAACATGTGGGTCTCGGCCGCCGTCTTTACAGATCGGGCAGAGCGTGTCGTCAGCAACGTTGAAGCACCGCTCGCAGAACCGGACACGTGCTTTGGCGTCGGTTATTGCATGCGTCAACCTCGCGACATCATCTTCCGGAACCTTCAGGAGATGGAACGCGATCCGTTGAGCCGACTTCGGTCCGATGCCGGGAAGGCGCCCGAACTCGTCGATCAGCGCTTGAACCGGGGCGGTGTAGGTGGTGCTGCTCATGGGTCAGTAGTTGTCGTCGACGAGTTCGGAGCCGGGGAACGCTTCGGCCAGCCGGTCGATCGGCGTTTTGACTGTTTCAGGCGGCGCATCGACAAGGTCGTGGAGGTCGATCTCGTCGTCCGCCGGAAACGACTCGAAGTTGGTGACCGACGGTTCGTAGTTGACGTCGTCTTCTGGGAACGGAGACACGCCAGCTGCAGCGGCTTCGGCCAGTCGGCGTTCGGCCGCCTTGCGAGGGGACTCGGTCGGGGGTAACGCCACCACCGTGGCACCGACCCCCGAGTCAGCTGACTGAACAGACGAGTCACTCGACACGGCCGGAGCGGCCCCTTGCTGTTGCTGGGAAGGCGCTGATGCCGGGGCGGGCGCTCCGCCGGGGAAGGGTTCGCGTGATCCGCCATCGTCTCCGCCGACGATGACGAGTTCGAGTGCGACCGGCGCGCCTGCAGCAGCGGCGAGCACCTTTTCGACCGCGTCTCGGTGTTGTTCACACTTCTCGCGGTGGATCGGGTTCGGAAGAGACAGCGTGAGCCGGCTCTCGGTGTTCGAGACATAGACCGCCGGGGAGAACACCGCACGAGCCATTCCGCGCAAGCCCGGCTTGACGTCTTCGTCCCAGACCGCCCGATGCATGACGCCGCCCTCAGGCGCTGCCGGCGCTACAGGCGCGGCTGGAGCCGGCGCAGCGGGTTCAGGTGCAGCGGGTTCAGGTGCAGCAGCCGGATCCGGAATTGGCGTTGCGGGCGTCGGTGCCAGGGCCGGCTCGAGTTCGACCGATTGTGCAGCGCGAGCCGGCTCATTCGCGACTACAGCGGGCTCAGGTACAGCGGGCTCAGATGCCGGGCGTTCGGGGGCCGGCGCGGCCGAACGGCGGGCGCGGCCTCCGAGTTGGGCGCGGCCAGTCTTCGGATCGGTCGGCGACGCAGCGTCAGCAGGTGCAGCAGTTGTGGTCGCTACCGGCGCAGCAGCGTTGGGCGCAGCCGAAGCGGGGACGACGGGGGCACCCGCAGCAATTTGCTTCTCCAGCTTCGCAACGCGTGCCGTCAACGCTCCAAGCGCGGCACCGGCATCTCCAGAGGCCGCTGCATCCGAGGTGAGCTTGACGATCGCGACGTCGAGCAAAACCCGCGGGTCGGGTGCGTTGCGCATCTCGGTCAACGCTTCGCCGAGCTGCTCAATCCCACGCACGAGTCCGGCAGCACCAAGTCGCTGGGCCTGGTCTGACAAAGTCGAAACATTGAGCGACGGCAACTGGACAAGATCCGGCGCCATGATCGAAAGGAACCCGTTACGGAGGTAGCCAATCAGTTCTTCAGTCAGCCTTCGCGGGTCGCGTCCGAGGCCGATCGCCCCGGCCGCCATCGTCAAGGCCCGGCCAGCGTCACGCTCTATCATTGATTCGACGAACTCGCCGAGGGGCACGGTCTCGGCACCTTCGCCACCGGTGTTTGCAACCAATTCGAGGGCCGACAGCGTGTCGCGCGCCGAGCCGCCGCCTTGCGCGAGGACCTGTTCGATTGCAGTATCCGAGACAACGAGGCCGGCGTCTTCAGCGACCCAACGCACATGCTGCTCCAACGTGTCCGCGGGCAGCAGGTGGAACTGCAAGTGCTGCGTGCGGCTCCGAATGGTATCGGACATTTTCTGCGGGTCGGTGGTTGCCAGCACGAACACAACGTGCGGCGGCGGCTCTTCGAGCGTCTTCAGCAGCGCTGCTTCGGCTGGCTTGGTCAGCATGTGGACTTCGTCGAGGATGTACACCTTGTGGCGACCGGGCGTTCCAAGCGAGGCCTTGTCGATCAGGTCACGCATTGCATCGACGCCGTTGTTGCTTGCCGCATCGAGTTCGTGCACGTCGTAGCTCGTGCCGCGTTCGACCGACAGGCACGACTCGCACTCGCAACAGGGCTCGCCTTCTTGGACGTTGGTGCAGTTGAGAACTTTGGCCAAAATGCGCGCCGAGGTCGTCTTGCCTGTCCCGCGTGGACCGGAGAATAGATACGCCTGACCCTCACGCCCCTCTGCAACCGAGTTGCGAAGCGCCTTGACGACGTGGTCTTGACCCCTGACTTCGCTGAAGCGACGGGGCCGATATCGGCGGTACAGCGACTGAGTGGCCATTGCAATCACGATAGAGGGTCGCGCACCTCCGCCACCGTGCGCGCCGTAGGGTTCGGTCGATGTCGACTCCGTCCCCGGTCCGCGGCTCCCGCACACGCCTCACATTCTGGTTTGCAGTCGTTGTGATCGCGGCCTCCGCCACAGCGTGTGCAACCGAGTCAACTGTGCCGGTTGACCCGGCGGCATACCGCTCCGAACTCGGCGCGATTTGCGAGCAGACCAAGCAGCAGCAAGCCGCACTTACCGACCCGGTCGATGCGGCGACAACGGTTGTGTTTGCCCAGCAGGTGGCCGTCATTCTGACCGCTGAGGCGAACGCCGTACGGGCACTGCAGGTTCCAGCCGATCTCGACAACGATCACCGAGCCTTCATCCAGAACACCGACGATCAGGCTCGGCAGTGGACCACGTTGGCCTCGACCTCAGTCGATGACCCAGCTGCGTTCGGTGATGTCCAGACGGCGATCCTGCAACTCACGCTCGGGCGCGACGACCTCGCTGTGACGATGAATGCCGATGCTTGCCGAGCCGCTGGAACCAACGCATCTTGATGTCGGCAAGGCGTCGTCCCAGCGAGACTCACCCAGTTGACCGTGAGGTCCCAGTAGCCTCGACACACTGTGAGTGAGCCCACATCTGTTCCCACCGGCGGCCGCTTGGCACGCCTGCGAATCAACCGACCGGTGTCGGCGACCGCGGCCGCCTTCACTGCCGTCCTGATCGGTTTGCTGACGCTGTTTCCCGGCGTCGCCCACGCAGCAAACGAGGTCGTCACATCTGAGCCGGCTGACGGCACGACGCTCGCCACGTCACCAACCCAGATCGTTATCAACTTCACCGAAGAAATCGGCGAGTTGCGCATCGTTTCGCTTGAGTGCAACACCGAACCAATCACCCTGCCCGCGCCAACACTGAGCGGCAACTCACGGGTGATGACCGTCGAGATTCCCGATGCGCTTCCTCGTGGACTCTGTGTCGCCACGTGGCGCGTCAGCGATTCCGACGGCGAGCCGAACGGGAGCTCGTTGATCTCGTTCACGGTCGATGCCGAACCGGCCGCCACGACCACTCCAGCTGACGAAGATGCCACCACCTCGAGCGTCGGTTCAACACTGGTCGCGTCGACTCCCGCATCAACTTCTACCGGCGACGCCGAAACCAAAACGGTCGCGCTCAACCGCGTCGAGACCGGCACCGGCCCACTGTGGCTTGGCCGTGTGTTGTCGACGCTCGGCATCGCTGCCGTGTTCGGCGCATTGGTCCTCATCGCTGCCGCGTGGCCCGAAGGCGTCGAATACCTCATCACCGTTCGTTTCCTGCGCGCCGCATGGGTGCTTGCACTGATCGGCACCTTGCTCTTTACCTCGGCCGCCGCGGCCGCAGTCACGGGAAGTTCGCTGGGTTCGGGTTTCAACCCGGGCGCCTGGTTCGACCTCTTGGGCGCAGGCTGGGCGGGTCGCGCTGCACTGTTCCGGTTGATCTTCGTCATCGCATCGGCGTGGGTGGCATTCCGGCCCGACCGAGTCCTCGATCCTGTCACACAGGTTGCGGCGCTCGGTATCCCCGCACTCGCCGTTGCAATGATTGGTGTCGGCCGAGTCGACGGATCACTCGCAGCTCTCGGCGTACTGCTCGGTATCGCACACGCGCTGGCAATGGCGATCTGGGTCGGCGGTGTGATCCTGCTGACACGAGTTGTACTTTCCGGGCCCGGCGACGAAGACCTCGTCCATGCAGTCCGCGGGTTTGCACGCATTTCGATCATCGCCATCGTCGTCACGATTGGAACTGGGCTTGCCCAAATGCTCCGCCTCGACGGCAGCGACCTCTTCGGCAGCGCGCATGGCCTTTGGACAGTTCTGAAGGTCGTACTGGTCGCTGCAATGGTCTTCGTTGGCCTGTCAGCGCGTCAGTTCGCTCAGAAGCGCCTCAATCGCACCCACGAATTGACGGTGCCGATGGCCGACCGCCTTCGTCGCGCGTTTGGAACCGAAGCTGCTATCGGGATCGTCACGTTGCTCGCGAGCTCATGGCTGCTCTCGCTCACCCCGGCAAACGTCAACGCCGAACCGGGCATCGACTATGCGATCACCCAGACCATCCTCGTGCCGGAAGCCGACCTCGACGTCACCGTCAAACTGACTCGTAACAGTGTCGGCAACAGCGGCCTCGAAGTGACCGTAAATTCGCCAGCCGAAGGCCTCATCGGGCTCGAGGTGATGCTGACCCCGCCGTACAACACGATGACCGGCGCCATCGTTCAGCCAGTGCCACTGCCGGGCGCGGGCGTCGCCACCCGCAGCGAATCGGTTGGCCTCCCGATCATTGTGCCCGGCGACTGGCTGCTGCAGATCAACGCACAAACCGCGGCTGGCGTGGTGCAGAGCGACCCGGTGCTGATTCTGATCCTCGACGAAACTGGCGTTGCACCGACCACGTCGATCACGATTCCGGAACCGATTCTGGTTCCGATTGAGACCCCCACAAGCCTCACAAGCCCCACGACCCCCACGACCGTCGCTGGCGGCTGACGTCTGCCAGACGGTTCAGACGGGTGCGCTGCCAGCCGGCAGTCGATCGAATTCGCTGAGAAAGTTCTTGTCGTCGATCAGCTTGGCGACGTAGCCGTTGCACCCGGCATCAATAATCCTCGACTCGTCGCCATGAGCCCGTCGGTGCCTGACAGCTGAATATCCATCGCGATCAGGACGAATGATTCGGTCAGGCAAACCGCTCAAAGACCGAGGCTGCCGGACAACAGGCCTTTGCCACCGACTGCATGCTCGCCATTGCCTTGTGCTGACGCGACCACGACGGCGGTGTGGCTGCGACATCTCGAATCGCACGGCTCTCGAGCAGCAGCGCGCCAACGAACCCGCTGTTCAGGGAAGCGGCCCCGGGTTGTTCATCGTGCAACAGATCGCAGAAGCACACGATGGCACCGTGAAGCTGCGCTCGGCGACGCCGTCTCGTGTCGCCGTCGCTGCATAAAACATACGTTCGTCACAAAGTTATAGATCGAACACCTGTATACTTAAATATGTCGATAACCGTCGAGCCGGAGTGTGATGCGGGCGCCGTCAACATCTCGGTCGACATCGCGGTCAATGACATTGTTGGCGTGCTCAACTCCCAGCATGCGGCGTTGGTCGATCGGGTTGCGGTGCTGTTGGCCGACTCGCGGTTGTGGGCCGGCGAAGGCATGACGTCGATGTCGGCGTGGGTTGCGTGGCGGGCCGGGATGTCGCCGGCAATGGCCCGCTCGGTTGTGGCGATTGCCGAACGAGTCGCCGAGCTTCCTGCTTCGATCGAGGCGTTCCGGCGTGGTGAGCTGTCGCTCGATCAGATGGCGGCGATTGCCCGGAACGCGCCGGCGTGGGCTGATGTGCAGTCCCGTGATTACGCGATTGTGTTGACGGTCACCCAGTTGCGTCATGTGCTGCAGAAGTATCCGTTCCCTGTGCTTGACGAAGACGGCCGCGAAGTTCCCGATTCCGAAACGCGGTCGTCGGTTGAAGAGTTCCTGTCGCTGTGGCAAGACGACGACGGATCGTTCCGTCTCTCTGGTCGCCTCGATGCCGATGCGGGGATGATCGTGCAAGCCGCACTCGATGAAGCCCGCGACCGGCTATTCCAGCGCGGCGACTTCGGTGCCGGGCTCGCCGAAGCGCTCGTCGAAATGGCTCAAAGTTCACTCGACTCCGTGAGCGATCCGGCTCGCCGGTCACGGTTTCGGGTCAACCTGTTCATCAACACCGACAGCGACGAGCGGGGTATGGCCGACGCGGCGGGCTGGAATGTGCCTGACGCGATCCGCCGCTACCTCACCTGTAACGGCACCCTCACCCCCGTGTTCTTAGACAACGGGCTGCCGGTGTCAGTCGGCCGTGCCCAGTACGTCGTACCCGCCCGCACCCGCACCGTCATTGAACACCGCGACCACGGCACCTGTCGGGTCCCGGGCTGTGACACCACGCTCGGCCTTGAAGTGCACCACCTGATCCATTGGGAACACGGCGGCCGCACCGACACCGACAACTTGCTGCTCGTGTGCGGCAAACATCATCGAATGCACCACCGAGGCCGACTCGACATCAC